>CANHCG010000033.1 GCA_947459055.1 Cytophagaceae bacterium
GACGCCTTTTTGTTTTATTTCTTTTTCGAAGCCTCCTTGTTGCCTATTTACTTTTTGGCGTCCATTTATGGGGGCGAAAATAGACAAGCGATTTCATTTAAGTTTTTTGTTTATACACTTTTCGGCTCCTTGTTTTTATTAATTGGATTAATATATGTGTATTTACGTACACCTGGCCAGATTCATTCAGCTGATATGGAGGTGTTGTATCAAACAGCCCATGGGTTAACGGCTCAGCATCAAGGTTATTTATTCCTGGCATTTTTCATCGCCTTTGCGATTAAGATGCCGATATTTCCTTTTCATACTTGGCAACCAGATACCTATACGACTTCTCCTACGCAGGGAACGATGTTGTTATCTGGGATCATGTTGAAAATGGGTACCTATGGGGTTATTCGATTAGTGTTACCTATGTTTCCTTTAGGCATGGCCACTTGGGGATCTACAGCCATGATTTTATCCATTATCGGTGTGATTTATGGCTCGATTATAGCGATCCAACAAAAAGACGCCAAACGACTATTAGCCTATTCTTCTTTTGCACACGTAGGCTTGATTTCCGCAGGGATGTTAACCCAAAGTGTCGAAGGCATTCAAGGAGCCCTGTATCAAATGCTCTCCCATGGAATCAATGTGGTAGGATTGTTTTTTGTAATTGATTTGATTGAAAGACGGACTAAATCCCGAGAATTAGCTCAATTAGGCGGTATCACGCAAGCATCCTATGTGCTAAGCGTTTGCTTTGTGATTTTGAGTTTGGGCTCGGTCGCCTTGCCCTTGACGAATGGATTTATCGGCGAGTTTTTATTATTAAAAAGTGTCTTTGATCATCAAATGACTTTGGGAATCATTGCGGGAATTACCATCATTTTGGGAGCGGTTTACACCTTACGATTAATTCAAAAATCGATGTTTGGAAATGTGTCCCGGATAACAAAAGATTTTGAGGATTTAACAGCTGCAGAAAAATGGGTTTTGATTCCCTTGTGTGCCTTGGTGGTGTTGGGCGGAATTTTCCCAAATGTGGTTTTGAATTTTAGTGAGGCGAGTGTGGTCCAATTAACCCAGCTCGTAAAATAAATTAAATATAACAGCAACGCATCTATATGACGGCTATCATTGCTTTATCGCTTTTTGGAATTAGTAGTTTGTTTTTGGGATTTTGGTTCTCAAGAAAAGTGCTTCAATCCCTGACCTTACTATTTTTATTGGTCGGAATGGTCTTGACGGCCGCGGATTGGAACCATGAATTATTATGGTTCGGACATATGTTTCGCACGACCAATACCTCTATTAATTTTAGTCTATTAATCCAATTGGCAGCTTTTCTTGTGGTGGCATTTTCCAGAGGTTTTGGTAATGATGACGAACATACGCATCCGGCAGAATATTATGCATTGATGTTATTTTCGGTTGTCGGTGCGATTATGATGGTTTCTTTTGATCACATGATTATGTTGTTTGTGGGATTAGAAATCCTTTCGGTCGCAATGTATGTGTTAACGGGATCCGATAAACGTAGTCTCCGGGCAAATGAAGCATCGCTAAAATATTTCTTAATGGGTGCATTTGCCACAGGAATTTTATTGTTTGGAATTACCTTAGTTTATGGCGCCACACGTTCATTTTATATCTCAAATATCGGAACAATCATCGCTGCCACTGCACCTGAATCGACACCTAACTTTTTATATATTGGCGTTCTTCTGATGATTGTCGGGTTATTATTTAAAGTTTCAGCGGCACCCTTCCATTTTTGGACCGCGGATGTCTACGATGGAGCGCCGAGTATTTTTACGATGTTTATGTCAACGGTAGTGAAAACCGCTGGATTTGCCGCACTTTATCATATCCTAGGCGATGTATTTGGTAGTATGTATTCCACTTGGGTCATTACCATTTATTTTATCAGCATGTTAACACTAATTGTGGGGAATGTGACGGCGGTGTACCAACAAAGTGTTAAGCGCATGTTAGCCTACTCAAGTATTTCTCATGCAGGCTATATGTTGATGACCGTAAGCGCTCATCAATTAACCAGCACTTCGACCATCCTATATTATTCCTTGTCTTACATTTTGGCTACAGCCACAGCTTTTGCCGTTTTCATATTAGTTTCAGATTATCAAACAGGCCGTAAAGAAAAACCTGAAAACTTTCAATCCTTCGAGGGTCTTGCCAAAAACAATCCAGGATTGGCCTTTTGTTTTACTATTTCCTTGTTATCCTTGGCGGGCATTCCGCTTACTGGTGGATTTTGGGGTAAGTTTTTTGTATTTTCAGATACCTTTAGTCGTAATATGACATATCCAATTATTTTGGCCATATTGATGTCAGCTATTGGTGTTTATTATTATTTCAGAGGAATCATCGCCGCTTATTTTCGGGATGGAGATATTGAAAAAATCGAAGTCCCTATAGTATATAAAATCGCATTATGGGCCACTACCTTGGGAACCTTACTTTTAGGTGTTTATCCTAGCCTTGTAAAAAGCATGTTTTAATGTAAGCCATTGACAAAAAAAGCTAACCTATTTAATCAAAAAGATTTACTAGCCTATTTTTTTATTGCTGGCGCAGGGGCTATTGTCCAATTAGTTTCAGGGGCTTTAATCAAAGATTGGTTTAAGGTCCCTTATGAATCCTCCATTCTACCTGCGTATTTTATCTCTTTGGTCGTCGGGTTTATCCTAACCAAATTATTTGCGTTTGATGCGCGTAAATCTCAACAAACCAATCGGGAAATGATCAAATTCCTCATGGTCGCTACATTTTCTGGATTTGTTACCTGGTTTTTTAGCATCCTCCCCTACCGATTTTTACAAACTATCTCGACAGATTTTTTCTTCCAAATCCCCTATTCCTACAAAAAAGTCAACGTAACTCAGATGAGTACAACCCTCACCGGTATGGGATTTAGTTTTGTGTCAAACTTTGTTTTGCACAAAACATTCACCTTCAAAAGTAGCGGTTTTTACGACCGATTTAAGGACTTAATCAAGTAATTTAACCCGACATTTAGAAGTCACCTTAAGGATTACTTAAGAATCTTAAATTAACACATAGCCAAAGAAGCAAATTGGAGCCTATTTTTGAAAAAATAAGGCAATACTTAAAAAAAACTTAAATTTTTCTTAAAAAAATTTGTTGTTATCATTTAATCAAGTAGTTTTGTAACTCAAACCTTAAAATATTACAAAAATGAAAAAAGTATTCGCTTTAGCTTTCGTTGCTGGTATGGTAACTTTAGCATCTTGTGGTGAGAAAAAAACTGAAGCTGCTGCTGATTCAGTAGCTGTTGATACTGCTGCTGCTGCACCAGTTGATACTGCTGCTGCTGATACTGCTGCTGCTGACACTGCAGCTGCTAAGTAATCAAAGCACAAAAAGAAAAAGTCCTTCGCATGCGGAGGACTTTTTTTATGCCCAAAAATGACTAAGAGCAAAAAAATAACCTCTTTTTTTGATCACTTTCCTCCAAGTGTCGCAGAATATTGCTTTCAGCTGTGGCAAGATTATCCTTTTGATTTTATCGTCAGCAAAACCCGGGATTCTAAATTAGGTGATTACCGATTTTCTCCTCAAAAAGGACATCAGATTACGGTGAATCATAACCTAAATCCCTATTCGTTTCTGGTCACTTATTTACATGAGGTGGCGCATTTATTGACCTACCAGACCTATAAAAACAAGGTGCTTCCCCATGGCAATGAATGGAAAAAAGCATTTCATGATGTTTTTGAGCCTATTTTAGACGAAGAATTAATCCCGAAAGAATTGGTGGAGGTTCTTCATGTTTATCTGAAAAATCCAAGTGCCTCATCGACAGGACATAGCCCATTGGTCGAAATCCTTAAATCCTTCGATCCGCCCACAAGCACTCAAAGTTTATACAGTTTAGCGGAGGGGCAATCCTTCTCGCTAAAAAACCTACACCTAATCAAAGGGAAACTTCGCCGAACACGTTACTTTTGCAAAGAAGTCCACTCGAATAAACACTATTTAGTAGCGCAACATGCCCAAGTTCATCCAATGGATCCTGCGATTGAATAATCCAACCCTTGGAATCCTATTTGGTATTTTTTGCGTGATATCAACCGCAGCTCTGCAAGCACAAATCCCCTCCCGTTTAAGTAATGGGAAATGGATCAAGGTGGGAGTGACGCAAGCAGGCATGTTGAAAATCGATGCTGCTTGGTTAGCCAAAAATCAATTGAACCGAACCGACATAAATCCCAAACAAGTCGGGCTTTATTCCACAAAACCCGGGATGCTCTCTCAAGACTTAGCCAAAGAAAGGCCTAAAGACCTTCAGCCATGGCCTATGTTTTTTGAAGGTGAAGCCGATGGCAAATGGGACGCTACCGATTATTTATTATTTTGGGCAGAATCCCCTCATGTCCTAGTAGGCGAACCCGAAACACACCTTTATTCTGATTCCACTTTTTATTTTCTCAGGCTCGACGATCCCGCGGCTCAAAGAATTTCGGAAGTTGAGCCGGAAGCCGGCAAGTCCCCCGCCATGGATTACGGCTATGTCCAATTACATTATGAACCAGAAACGTATAATCTTATTCAGTCGGGCCGACAATGGCTCGGGGATGCATTTTATGGCGCAAGCAATAAAGTAGTTCAATACAATTTACCAGATTATAAAATAGGCCTGCCAAGTTTTATCCGCACCCGATTAGTCAATAGCTCCATCAATCCGGGTGAATTTACCTTGGAAATTCCCGGACAGAGCATTCCCTCCATCACGATTCCAGCAATCAGTGGGGGCAGGTATGATCAAAAATCAAATTCAAAAGAATTTAGTCATTGGCTCAGTCCGCAACTCAAAGACAATGCATGGACGTGGACCTTGCGGTATTCGAATTCAAGTGGGACAGGTTATTTGGATTACATTTCCCTAAAATATCCCCGGGTGTTTAATTCAGGTCAGGAAAATCCTTGGTATATCCTGCCCAATAAAACCGATTCAAGCTTTTCTGTTTCAATCAAAAACCTAGGGACAAGCCATCAAATTTGGTGGAAAAATGGCTCGAATGATTGGGTGAAATTTAAAAAACCTGTGGCTGTGATGCAATTAAACGCCAAGGCAGGAAGCCAAATTCTTTTCATTGATCCTGCAAAGACCATAGCACCTAGTTTTATAGGGAAAGTGGAAAATAGTGTTTGGGACGCACCCAAAAATACGGAGCTGGTAATTATTTGCAGTCCGATTATACTGGAAATGGCTAAAAAATTGGCCACCTATAAAAACCAATATTTGCCCACGACCTACATTAGTACAGATCAAGTAATGAACCAGTTTTCAGGTGGCAAACAAGATGTAACTGCCATCCGAAATTATTTATACACCCTGTATCATTGGACAAATAAACGATTAAAATATGCCTTGATTTTGGGTGATGCATCGATTGACTATAAAGGAAAATCAACCGTAGCGTCAGTTGTTGAAAAATTAACCTATGTCCCCACCTATCAAAGCAAGGAATCCAACCAGCCCTTAGCCAGTTATGCTTCGGATGATTATTTTGGGATGTTGGACTCCCTCAGTGGTGATTGGACAGAAGGATTTGAAATAAGGCAAAAGAATATGCAAATCGCCGTTGGTCGAATACCCGTTCGAAATCCAACAGATGCGCAAGCGATAGTCAATAAATTGATCGCCTACCAAGAACTGCAAAAAACAGTAAGATCAAGACCCTTTTCGATGGGATTTGTTGCGGATGATGGAGATGCTAATTTGCATGTGCAAGACGCGGAAGATTTTTCACATACGATTGAACAAAGTTTAGCTGGTTTTCAAGTTAAGAAATTATATGTGGATCAATTTCCTCAGGAGATTCAAAATGCACAATACAGCTCCATCGGGGCGAAAAAGGAGGTTCTGAGCTATTTCAATGAACAAGCTGATTTTATCCATTTTCTGGGTCATGGCTCAGAGAGTGGTTGGACCGACGAGAAAATCTTAACAAATAATGACCTCGCCGGGCTTAACAATAGCCAACATTTGCCCATTTTATTGACGGCAACCTGTCAATTTGGTCGATTCGATGACCCAAATATACTTTCTGGCGCGGAGCTAAGTTTATTGTCCAACAAAGGAGGGGCCATCGCACTTATCAGCACCACAAGGCCTGTTTTTCAGAGTAGTAATTATCTTTTTGGACAAGCATTTTACCAAAATCTTTTGGCTCATATAAACCAAAAAACGTATCGCTTAGGTGATTTATTTCGGGACACGAAGAATGAAAGTCAAACGGGGGTAATTAACCGAAATATAAGTTTATTGGGCGACCCGAGTATGCCTTTGCCCTGGGTGTCCTATTCGACTTGGTTAAACAAAGACAGTTTACTTATCGGTTCGGAGCAAAGAAATGGAGGGGTCGTTATGAATGGTCCGTCGGATCAATTAGGCAATGTGGAGATTCAATTGTATTCAATGCCTACCAAGAAAAAAACGTTAGGAACGAAGACACCCGCTTTTGAATACTTGGTGGAGGGGGATCTTCGTTGGAAAATAAAAACCCAGATCCAACAAAACAGCTTTTCATTCCCCTCGAAAAACTTGCCCAATGTACCCGGGAGGTATTTGATCAAAACATTTGGAACGTTTGCAAAGGGGGAAAAGCTACAAGGGACTAAGCGCATTCAATTGGTATCATCGGGTTTGGGAAATCAAGATACAAGCCCCCCGACTATTCAAATTGCCCTATTAAATAGCCCTGACGTAAGTCGAAGTTCGAAAAATCCTCAATTTGAGATTAGTTTGAATGATAATGTGGGGCTTATGTTTACGAATGGGATTGCTAAGGCAGAAATGGTATTGAATGATACGTTGAAAATTGGGCTAGCGGAATGGGTGAACATGGAGGAAGGTAAAGCCGAGCAAGGTAAATTCAGGTATACATTTACAGGATTAAAACCAGGTGCTTATACGCTGGAAGTTAATTGCTGGGACACAAACAATAATCCCGGGAAGGCATCGTTTAAATTCCAAGTTGGGAAAGAGGAAGCATCCGGACCTAATTGGCTTGTGTATCCAAACCCGATGGAAGGCATATTTCAGTTTAAGTTGGAACAAGCTGCTACCTGGTCCATTTGGCAAGCCAAATTGCGTTTATTTAATTTAATTGGCCAAATAATAATTGAAAAAGAATTCCAAATGACAGGGACGAATCCGAATGAATTGGGGTTCACTTGGGTATGGAACGACCTAGAAAAACAACAGGCAAAGGGCCAACTACTTTATGAAATCACAATTAAAAATGATCAAAATGTATATTTAGGGCCATTTAGAGGTAAAATTGCAACCCTAAAATAAATTTTGTTAAAGAATTATTTTAAATCATATTTTTTTACTTTAAAAATACCTATTTTTGAACTTAGCTTTGTTAATGAAAGACTCTCTTAATAAAAAACATACAATGATGATCAAGAATTCCACTATCCAAAAAGCTTTATTAACCTTAAGCGCTGTTTTTGTTAGCGCATTCGCATTTGGGCAAACTTTGGTTTCCGGGCAATTAAATTCTGGAAGAATTCCTACTCCAACCATGTTATTCATGAATGTGGCACCAGATGCACGATCTGCAGCGATGGGAGACGCGGGAGTGGCTATTTCATCGGATGTAAATGCGATTTATTGGAATCCAGCCAAATTAGCTAGCGCGAGTCAAGATTTAGGTTTTGCTGTTTCCTACACACCATGGTTGCGTAATTTAGTTAATGACATGGCCTTATACAACATCGCAGGTTACAAGAAAACGGCTAAAGATCAAGCATTCGGATTCTCAATCAATTATTTTGATCAAGGTTTATTTCAAGCGACATTAGCCAATGGATCTAGTGCTGGGAATTTCAATTCCAAAGAATATGCCTTAACTGTTTCACATGCTCGTAAATTATCCAATACGTTAGCGTTGGGCGTTAATTTAAAATACATTAATTCAAACTTATTAGGTAATTATCAAGGAACATCTGGAACGGGAGTAGCGATGCAACCAGCTCAAACAGTTGCTGCTGATTTATCTTTATTTTGGAACTCTGTTTCTGAGAAAAACTGGAAATACACCTATGGTTTAATGTTATCAAATATTTCTGGTAAGGTTTCTTATGGAGGAAATGAGAAAAACTTTATCCCAACGAACTTACGTGCTGGTTTCGCTGCGGTAAAAAACATTGACGAGAACAACAAATTGACATTTACTGTTGACTTCAACAAATTAATGGTTCCTACCCCTCAGTCGATTGTTAATGGTGTGGCCACAGGAACGGATCCTACGAATACAACCGCTATCGGTGGAATCTTCGGTTCGTTGTTTGATGCTCCAGACGGATTTGGTGAGGAATTAAAAGAAGTAACAACATCAATAGGTGCTGAATACTTATTTAACAATGCTTTTGCGATTCGTGGGGGATATTTCAACGAAAGCGAAATGAAAGGAAATCGTAAATACTTTACATTTGGTGTAGGTTTTAAATTAGATCAAAAATATGGATTTGATTTTGCTTACCTAGTTCCAACTGGTTCTGGTAGTCCATTAGCGAATACGCTTCGTGTTACTTTATTAGCTGCGATTAATAACGAGGCTCCTAAAAAATAACGAATAATCTATTTTATAGTTCAAATGACATTCACACGAATGTCATTTGTTTTTTAATCCCATTCCACCTATGTTGGACCGCAGCCAAGCACCTACCGCCTTCCCCATTGAAAAAATAAAATTCCCTTCAGCGGAAAAATATATCTTGGATAATGGTTTGTTGGTAAACTGCATTTCATTAGGAGACCAACCTGTGTTTAAATTTGAGCTTTGTACACCTGCTGGTGGCATTCACACAGACCAGGCAGGGCTTGCGAGCTTAGTGGCGCAAATGATGAAGCGAGGGACTCGCAATCATACCGCTCAATTCTTAAATCAAACCTTTGATTTTTATGGCGCCTTTTGGGAAATTCAAGCGACATTAGACCAAGCGGGTTTTACGGTATATGGCTTAAGTAAGCATTTCGATAAATTAATGCCTTATGTAGTCGAAATGATTCAAGAGGCAATGTTTTCGGAGGATGAGTTTACCAAAGAACTGGAGATTGAAATACAAAAAAATAAGTTGAACTGGGAAAAAACTGCCTATTCAGCGAGTCAACTATTTCGCAAAAATCTATTTGGCTCCGATCCTTACGGTCGTTCCGCCACACCGGATAGTTTAGCAAAGCTGAACATACAAGATTTAAAGGACTTTTATAAGAACACTTGGGCTCAAAAAATGCCGACCATTTTCATTTCGGGCAAAATCTCCAAACAAGATATTCAGGTATTAAATCAGCAGTTCGGTTCAATTGCATTCAATATACAAAAATCTAACCTTGGCGATACACCCACATTTCAACAAGCCATCCATCACCAAGAAAAAAAAGAAAATGCCTTACAAAGTAGCATTCGGGTGGGCCAAGCGGGAATTAACAGAGGGAATCCAGACTATTTCGGATTTAGTATGCTAAATACCCTGATGGGTGGATTTTTTGGCTCTCGTTTGCAGAAAAATATTCGGGAGGAAAAAGGGTTTACGTATGGCATTTCGTCATCCTTAGCCCCTATGCATCGCGGGGGATATTGGGTGGTGGGAACAGATGTGAAAAACGAAAATGTCGAAGAAACCCTATCTGAAATCAAAAAAGAGGTCCGTTTAATCCAGGAAAAATTAGTCGGGGAAGAGGAATTAAACCTCGTAAAGAATTACCTCATGGGCAGTTTTACCGGGGAATTGACCCAAGCCTTTGATATTGCAGAAAAGGTTAAAATCATCGAAATGGAAGGCCTTTCTGAAGATTACTACGACCTTTTTCAAACCAAAATTATTGAGATTAGCCCCAAAGAAATAAGGGACCTAGCTAATCAATACCTAGATCCCTCACAATTTACTGAAGTTGTCGTAGGCGGCAATTAAAACCGCGCTAACTCCCGGAATTCATTGACACGACCATCCAATTCTGCTGGTGTAATTTCAAGCAAACGTTCGGTTCCAAATTTTTCCACACAAAAAGAAGCCATTGCAGAACCATAGACAATCGCCTTACGCATATTTTCAAACGATATGTCATCTGTTTTAGCCAGATAACCGATAAATCCACC
>CANHCG010000034.1 GCA_947459055.1 Cytophagaceae bacterium
AATTAGAACTAGTTAGTATACAAGCTTAATGAAAATCGACCTGCGCAACTGGCTCCCCCATGGATTAGTGATCCTTGGGTTTATCGTGATGGCCTTTATTTATTGTGGACCTTTGTTGCAAGGCAAGGTACTGGTCCAACATGATATTCAACAGGCGCAAGCGGCCGCGCAGGAAAGTATTCAGTTTAAAAAAGCTAGTGGCGAAGAGGCTTGGTGGACCAATTCGATGTTTGGAGGGATGCCAACCTATCAAATTTCTGGCTCCTACCCCTACAGCATCTCCAGCCATGTGGGCAGTTTTATTACAAATCTATTTCCGAATCCAGCGAATTTATTGATTTTGCAAATGTTGGGCATGTACTTGTTCCTCTGGGCCTTCGGCGCTTCTCCCCTGCTAGGTTTTGGCGGGGCGGTCATGTACGCTTTTGCGACGTATAACATGGTGATTATCCCGGCGGGTCATACCTCCAAAGTATTGGCACTGGCCTATGCACCAGTTGTCCTAGCAGGCATTCGTATTTGCTGGACACGGAATGCCTGGCTTGGTGCGGCGATTTTTGCACTCGGAATGGCCCTAGAATTGTATGCCAATCACATACAGATTACCTATTATTTATTTTTTATTATTGGGGCGTACAAGATTTATACACTCCTACAAGCCATTCAATCCAAAACCCTTGCCGATTGGTTCAAACGCGGCATGCTAATAGCCCTAGGCTTGGTTTTGGCTATTTCGACGCATTCTATGCGTTTATGGAATAATTACGAATATAGTAAGGAAACGACGCGTGGAGCTTCGGAATTGAGTGCGAATAAGAGTCGGGGCAATGGCCTCGATAAAAATTACGCCTTCGATTGGTCCTATGGCATTTCAGAAACGGGCACTTTATTAATACCTGATTTTAAAGGAGGTGCATCGCAGTCTGATTTAGGGGGCAAGTCATCCAATACATTTAAAACCATGGTGGATGCGGGTTTGGCAGAGGAACAAGTATTGCCTTTCGTAGAAAAAGGCCCTGCCTATTGGGGTGAACAATCCTTTACGGCGGGTCCAGCTTATGCAGGGGCATTGGTTGTGTTCTTGTTTTTATTTGCGGCATTTTATGTGAAGTCCAAAGAAAAATGGTGGATGCTAGGCGTTACCTTATTGTTTATCACGTTTTCATGGGGAAAGAATTTCGGCTTAAATGGGGTTTTATTTGACTATTTCCCACTGTTTAATAAATTTAGAGCGATTACGATGGTGCTTTCCTTTGTCCAATTAGGCATGGTGGCCCTAGCGATTTTGGGTTTAATCGAATTCAGTAAAACGAATCCAACTTTTGCAGATATCAAAAAACCCCTTTTGTATGCTTTCGGCTTAAGTGCTGGTATTTGCTTGTTTTTCGGGCTATTACCTGATCTATTTTTTGATTTTAAGGGCAGTCAAGATGGAGCTCCCTTGTTGCAAGATGCGCAAATTAATTCAGCGATTTGGAATGCCATTCGTTTGGATCGGATCGATTTATTTCGCTCAGATGCCTTTCGGAGTTTCATCATTATCACGCTAGGTGCAGGATTATTATATTTAGGAAGTACTCAAAAAATCAAAAAAGCGGTTTGGGTGTTCGGGCTAGTATTAATTAGTATTTTGGATGTGGCACCGGTAGCTAAACGTTATTTTGGAAAGGATGCGTTTGTGTCTAAAAGCACTTTGGAGGAGCAGGTACAGCCGACGGCGGCGGACCAACAAATCCTTGCTGATACCACCCAGTTCCGTGTATTGAATTCCACCACCAATTTCATGAGTGATGCAGGAACGTCTTATTTCCATCAGTCCTTGGGTGGTTATCATGGAGCCAAATTGCGTCGTTATCAAGAATTAATTGAAAAGTACTTTGGTGGAAGTCCTGCGCAAATGAGTGTGCTAAATATGTTGAACACTAAATATGTCATTGGTGCAGATTCAGTGGGTCAACCCATCGCCCAAACCAATCCCAATGCCTTGGGAAATGCATGGTTTGTCAAGGAGGTGATGTGGACAGCTCAGGCAGATGAAGCGTTGCAAGCTATTGAAAAATTCAATCCGGCGACTACGGCCATCCTTGAAAAGCAAGATCAAGCAATCCTAGGAACATTTAAACCCTCGGCGGATCAAATCGGTGTGGTTTATTTACAGCAGTACCAACCTAATCATTTAACCTATGCATCTAACAGCAATCGGGAAGCGCTCGCTGTTTTTTCTGAAATTTATTACCGTGGTAATCAGGATTGGAAAGCCTATGTGGATGGCAAGGAGGTAAAGCATGTGCGAGCAGATTATGTATTGCGGGGCTTAGTGATTCCGGCGGGAAAACATACGATTGAATTTAAATTCAAGCCCAATTCGGTCGAAATGGGGACTAAATTGGATGCGGCAGGCTCGATCCTTTTATTACTTTTTATAGGTTTTGGCTTTTTGATGGCATTTAAAAAATAAACATGATATATTCGATGACGGGCTTTGGGAAGTCCTTAAAAGAAACCCAAGACCTACAGATTCGTGTGGAAGTAAAAACCTTAAATTCTAAGTTTACGGATATTTTTTGCCGTTTGCCAAAGTCCTTATCGGCACGTGAAATCGAGATCCGAAACTATTTAAGCCAGCAACTTGAGCGCGGTAAAATCGAATTTAACCTATTCATCCAAAAAAATAACGATTCTACCTCTACGGAATCTTTTTTGCCCATCGCGCAGATCCAACAATATTATCAAGAACTTAATCGTGTGGCTAAAGCCTTAGGCATCAATCAAATCGATGAAACAAAGGTATTTTTACAATCCTTGCAGATTCCTAGTTCGATGCAAAATGAACAAAGCCAGGATTCAGAGGAGGAAATAGAGGCACTTTGGCAATTAATCTTCGAAGGAATCCAAGAAGCGGTTCAAGAATGTAAGGCCTTCCGGGCCCGTGAAGGAAAAGTGGTAGAGGATAAATTCCGCGAATACATCGCTTCGATTAGTTTGGGATTAAAACAAGTGACCGAGCAGGATGTATTGCGGATGCCGGGAATTCGGGAGCGCATGAAAAAATCTTTATTGGAACTCGGCTTAAATGAAGATTTTGACCAAAATCGCTTCGAGCAAGAAGTCGTTTATTACATCGAAAAATTCGATATATCAGAAGAAAAAGTGCGTCTAGCTACACATTTGGAATACTTTATTGAGATATTGGAAGAAGGAAATGGCAAGAAATTGAATTTCATGGCGCAAGAAATTGGTCGGGAAATAAACACCATCGGGTCGAAGGCCAACGATTCAGTGTTACAACGCCTGGTCGTGAATATGAAAGATGAATTAGAAAAGATTAAAGAACAGACAGCAAACGTGCTCTAATTTATCAATAACACGATTCCAATACAACCTAATAGAATTCCTATCCATTGTTTGGCCGTTAAGCGCTCCTTGAAAAATACATAGGCAGTCAGCGCGCTGAGGAGAATGACGCTTAAATTATACATCGTCAAAACCACCGCAGCATTGTTTTGATAGGCATCTAACGCTTTCAATAAAAAATAAAAGGAAAAGAAATTAGGCAATCCTAAGGGGATAGCTGCCAATACGGAATTGCGATTCCAATTCAAGGTACCATTCACTGATTTCCAAATTAACACAATCGCCGAACTGGCCATCGACCCTATGAGTAACATCATAATGAAAGGCAAAGTGCCACCTACGAAATAGGTCAACGTACTATTCAGGTAACTAAAAAGGGTATTCGTCAGGCCGTAGGCAACAAAAACGGCAATTAATAAGCCGACCACCGGCTTTACTCCCTCGGTAGTGGTCAATTGAGGGCTGCAAAAATAAATAGCTGCAAAAGATAAAATTAAGCCTATAGCTACCAAACCCGTTAATTCTCCACCAGTCTTTAAAATAAATAAATTAATGAGGACAGGTATAACTAAAGAGATATTATTGGCCAAGGACGTAGGCGCCATCCCATTTTTCTGCGTGGAAAAACCAGATAATAAAAAGGTAATCACAAATCCCACTCCCATGAACATTAATAAAAACGTGTCCCCCGTGGAGGGCCAGTGAAAAGGGATAGCGGATGGCTGATGAAAATAAGCCGTCAAAAAACAAACTGGGTAATTTAATAAAATGGCGATGCGCGTGTCGACTTGGAAACGGGCATGGGCACGGAAATTGACCAACAAAAGCACCGAAAAAACGACACTCAAAATCAAATAGACCATCCTATGATTTTTTGACTAAATCCTCTAATATGGAAACCCATTCCGGCGAATTATTCAAACTTTCGACCAATTGCCAATGCTGACCACCCGCCTCTTCGAATATTTCTTTGTATTCCTCTCCTACCTCAATCGTTGTTTCCAAACAATCTGATACAAAAGCCGGTGAAAAAGCTAAAACTTTCATTTTCCCATCCGCCACTAATTTGGGAATAACCTCATCCGTATACGGCTTAAGCCAAGGGTCTCGACCTAATCTACTTTGAAAGGAGGTACTATAGGTTCCAGGCTTTAAACCCATTTTTCCGGCGATCAATCGGGTCGTTTCGTGGCATTGCGCGCGGTAGCAACCATGATTTTTATCGGTAATCGAATCACAGCACGCACCAAAAACACAAGTCGTTTTAGTTAAATCACCTTTCCGAACATGTCGCTCAGGGATTCCGTGATAGGAGAACAAATAATAATCAAAATCGACATCCTTTTGATAATTGGCTGCTTTGGCAGCGAAATAGCTGGAGAAGGTCGGATGATCATAAAAATAACTTGCAATGGAAAGCGAAGGCATCACTTGCCATTTGGACATTAATTCCATAACCCGTTCAAAAACAGAACCGGTAGAAGCAGATGCATATTGTGGAAAAAAGGGAATGACAATTAATTTTTTCAAATTCTTGGCTTCCATATCCTTCATGGCAGAAGCCATATCAGGATTTTGATAGCGCATCGCTAAACGTACATAGTAGGAATCACCTAAGGTAGTTTGCAAGTCTCGTGCCACGTCTTCCCCATAAAATTTCAAAGGGGAACCACGCTCTTCCCATAGCTCCTTGTAAATTTTAGCGGATTTGGGCGCACGGAAAGGCGCAATAATCCCTTTTACCAAAATATAACGAATGAGATAGGGAATGTCGATGACCCGACCGTCCATTAAAAATTCACGCAAATAGCGACGAACCGAAGGGGTACCCGGGTCGTCCGGAGTACCTAAATTAACTAATAAAACACCTACCATAGGAAAAAATCAAAGCACAAAGATCATTCAAAAATTATAAATTCCATCCTTCGGGAGTAATTTTTGTTCGAAATGTTGACTCCACACATGGAACACGATCCTGACAATTGACAGATCCGGGAGGACAGGTGTAAATTTCACCCGTCAAATAGGTTATTTGCGCGAATTCATCCTTAGGTGCGAGTTTCATTCGATCGATAAAATAGATCTTTTTACGCACTGAAAACACATTAAATATACCCAATATCTTCTCTTTAGGATCTGTAATAGGCTTTACATTAATACTAAAGCGAGTCTCGGCAGGTACATCAAATAAAGAACCGCTGGATTGTACCTGAGCGATTAAGGATTGATAAAAATTGAAGGCATTTTTTGTAATGGATCGTTGTTCTAAACGCAAATAATAAGGTGAATATCCATCAAATGGCAACCTAGCTACCTGCCGGCCAACAATTCGCTGGCCATTCGTCAGTACATCTGAAAATACATTCAAATCATTGTTGGTCGAAATAGACCAACAATTTCCATCACATTGGTAATTGAGAATTTCTTCCGTAGGAACTCGTGGAGCTACACAGACATTGTTTCTGAAATTCCAAGTGGCACCACCATCACAGGTTTCACAAATGTTGATTTTTTCATAATGCTTCCAATTCCACATATAAAACTCACCTTCTTGTGGACTGTCTTTAAAGTCAACATATACGGAAAATCCGTTTCTTCTCGCATCCACTTTGTCATATTGATCCCTTACTTCAAATTGGGTCACGATATTATCAATTTCAGGGGCAGGAATCATTTTTTCCGCTACACTTTCATATTGCTTTCCAGTCAGCGTTTTAACATACAATTTGTAGGTAGATCCCGCTTTCCCAGCAAATCCAGCCGGAGGAAAATAAGTCCCTAGGGCAGCTCCTTCCTTGAAAATAGTTTTCACACCTGCTTGATCCAGAATGTAAACATCAGCCTTGCTCACTGCCAACGGGTTTTGCGAGGCAATTCGATTAGCAGAACTCGTAATACGAATTCTATTTAAAGCCGCATCATCTGATATATCGGCTTCAATGGTCAAATACGAGGTTGCGTCAATTTGCTTGAAATCCACAATTGGGTTAATACAAGCCCATGAGATCGACCCAATCATTAATAAATAGAATATAACTCGGAATATGTTCGTTGGCATCTCTATAAAAATTTAAAATTATAGGTAAGAGAAATAAAAGGAGCGGCAAATACACTTAATTCATAAGCGCGTAAGCCTTGCTTGGTCGATTTAAAAAAGACCGAATATGGATTTTCTCTTCCATAGAGGTTATACACAGTGAAAACCCAACTGCCTTCCCAGCGCTGCTTTTTTAACGTAGGATTCGTAATCGTCCATGAAAAATCTAAGCGGTGATAATCTCGAATTCGGTCATTATTCCGCTCTTGAAATACCGCAAATTTCTTTCCGCCAATCTCATACATCCCCGAGGGCGAAGAAAAAGGGCGACCCGTATTATAAGCAAAAGTAAAGGAGAAGCTATGATGGGTCGTAGGCTGAATATTCAACATCATATTAAAGGTATGCGGCTTATCATAATTTGTCGGAAACCATGAACCTTCATTAATGGCCTGTACTTCAGGAAAATCACCAATCATCTGACTAAAGGCACGAGCATAGGTATAAGAAACCCATCCGCTCACTTCACCTTTTTTCTTTTGAACCATCAATTCCATTCCGTAGGCTTTACTTTGCCCGGTAATCAACTGCGTCTCGATGTTGGGGTTCAACTGTAAATTAGCTCCCGAAACAAAATCCAACGTATTCCGCACATCCCGATAATAGGTTTCCAAGGAAGCCTCGTAGACGTTTTCATTATAGGTTTTAAATAATCCTAAGGAGACAAAATCACTTTGTTGGGGTTTTATATATCGATCGGATGTTTTCCAACGCGAAGTCGGTAAAGGCGTCGTATTGTTCGACAATAATTGGAAAAACTGCTGCATCCGATTATATCCGAATTTCATTGTTGTATTTTCGCCCAACGAATATTTCATCGTAACCCTAGGCTCAAATCCTCCATAACTAGTCATCACCTCGCCATCCGCATAAGTCTTTTTACTCACAATGGAATTCAATGAAGGCATTTGGCCCGGTGCATATTCATTCACTACCCCCGCACCTATTCGCCAATAATGCGAATAACGCAAGCCATATTGGATCGTGAATTTTTCACTCCATTTAAATTCATCATCCGCATAAATGGCCGCTTCAATCGATTGCTCATCTTGCAATTTCACCGTTGCCACCCGCGAAATTACCCCCACATTCAAGGATCCTGGATCGATATCATAGCGTGTCAAATTAGCACCAAAATTCATTTGATGCTTCGCATTTGGTTGATAATCAAAGCTCGCCGAAACATTCTTATAGGCAATAAAACTATTTAAATCAATCGTATTTACCGTATCTGGCGCATAGGTTTTGGTCTTGTAATAAGTGCTTGTCGCACTTAACATCATATTTAATTTCTCTGAGAAATAATGATTCCAATGCAAAGCGAGATTCGTATGTCCATAGTCAAACGAAGTTCGTTTCGCGATCACATTCTCGATACTAAATAAAGAATCGACACGATAATAATCCTGGCTCAAGTAACTGGAAAAGGAAATGGTATTTTTAGCGTTAGGTCGGTAAAAGACCTTGGTCGCCACATCCGAGAAATTCGCTCGAATATTTCTTAAATAATCCGGCGCAAACCATTTGAACATAAAATCATTTAAGGACAAACGTCCTGCCACCAGCACCGATAATTTTTCCTTAACGATGGGTATTTCAGCCATTAAGCGATTTGAAACCAATCCAATACCCCCTTGCATTTTAAACTTATCCGTATTTGGTTCAATCATTTTGATATCCAATACCGAAGCTGAACGACCTCCAAAACGCGTTGGAATTCCACCTTTATACAATTCCAAATCACGAATCGCATCCGATGCAAAAACAGAGAACAATCCAAACATGTGGGTAGGATTGAAAATCGGGGTATCATCGATGTAAATCAAATTTTGATCCACATTACTTCCTCGAATATTTAAACCATTCGCCCCCTCACCTACCGAGGAAACACCCGGCAAGGTTTGTAAACTCCGAATCACGTCAACCTCCCCCATCATGGTCGGAAGTTTTTTGATTCCTTTTAA
The DNA here is from genome assembly GCA_947459055.1 of Cytophagaceae bacterium. Lineage (GTDB taxonomy): Bacteria > Bacteroidota > Bacteroidia > Cytophagales > Spirosomataceae > Aquirufa. The sequence continues at coordinate 8,416 of CANHCG010000034.1, forward strand.
ACTCAGCATCGTCACCCCCAAAGATGGTGTTTGAATATCCCGCTTCGTCGATGCACTCGAAACAATCACCTCTTCCAATTGCTTCGTTACGTCATTTAACTCCACATTGACCTCCAAATCCGCCTTGACATAAAACCGTGTACGGAATGGATTATAGCCCACATGACTCACTTTTAATACATATTCACCATAGGGAACATATAGTCGGTATTTACCTAAGGAGTCCGTTGAAATCCCCGATTTCTTAAAATCCACCGAGATATCCGCCCCTCGAAGTGGTTCTCCGGTTTGCGCATCGATGACACGGCCGTAAATGGAAGGAAGCGAAGTGGTTTGAGCAACCATCAGGTGAGCTGTCAAGCAACATAACCCAATGGTTAGGATGAATCGTATGCGTTTTATCATAGGTTGAGGTTAACGTAATCTCAATGATACGTAAATTCTTTGGAATAGTTTAGCTGAATAGCGACCAAACGGAGGATAATGCGACGAAAACCAAAGCGATCGGAGTGAGCACCTTCCAAGACAGATACATTAATTGGTCCACCCGCAACCGAGGTAAGGTCCAACGCACCCACATTTGCAAAGCGATTAAAACATAGGCTTTTATCATCAACCAAAAGAATCCAAGGACCGTGGCCAATAGCGTACCCTGTTCCCCATTCGTCCAATCTGCCAAACGTACTGAGCCTATATTCGGGAATGGCGAATACCAAGCACCCCAGAATAAAATAACCCCCAAAATACTGACTAAAAGCATAATTCCATATTCCGATAAAAACAAGAGCGCCCAACGCATCCCCGAATATTCCGTATGAAATCCTCCCACTAATTCCGATTCAGCTTCCGGAATATCAAAAGGCGCGCGATTCGCTTCCGCCAAACTTGCAATAAAAAACACGATGAACAAAGCAAAAAACAAGGGCATTCGGAAGATATTCCAAGTGAATATTCCACCGATATCGCCTACAGAAATACCTAAAGATTGAATCCCAAACAAGTATTGTTGGCCTCCAAAAATCCCCTGCTGGGTCGCGATATCCTGTAAATTCAAGCTCGACGAAATAATGACCACCGACAAAATCGATAAACCCATCGGGATTTCATAGGAGACTAATTGCGCTGCCGAACGTATCGCGCCCAATAACGAATATTTATTATTCGATGTCCAGCCGGCCAATAAAATACCCAAGGTATCCAAAGACAAAATTCCCATGAACAGCATCAGGCCCAACTCCGTTTGACTGCCCTGCAACCAGACACCCGAACTGAGCGGAACTACCGAAAAAGCCCCAAAAATCGACAAAAAGATAATCCAAGGAGCCAATAAAAATAACTTACGCTGCGCTAAAGCAGGAACAATGTCCTCCTTTTGCAAAAGCTTAATTAAATCCGCAAAAATCTGTAATAATCCCCATTTTCCTACCTCCATAGGACCCAAACGATCCTGCATAAATGCAGACAATTTGCGCTCCACATAGACTCCGATCAACACATTGACCAAAAGCAAAAGTAAACAAATGAGTAGGGCTATTCCCATTTAACGAATCGCGTCCAAGGCGTGTATAATATCAGCTTTTAAATCATCAATATGCTCCAAGCCAACCGCAATACGCACTAATCCTGCCGTAATTCCTACCGCCGCTCTATCCTCCGCAGATAATTTCGAATGCGTAGTCGAAGCAGGATGCGTCATGATCGTCCGCGAATCCCCTAAATTAGGCG
>CANHCG010000035.1 GCA_947459055.1 Cytophagaceae bacterium
AACGGTGACCTATGTGGGAATCGGAACCATTTCCATCGGTATTAGCATTATTCTCATTGCATTTGCCATATTATTCGGGTTTAAAGAGTCTATTCAGGCCAAAATAATCAGTATTTCTGGCGATGTGCGGATTAGTAAAATCAGTGGCAACCATTCCTTATCAGAAAGCCCGATCGCTAAAAATCGGGATTGGGAAAGCCAACAAATACAAAATCCAGCCATCGACCATGTTCAATCACATGTACAAAAACCGGGGATATTGGTCGGGAAAGAAGGTTTAGCCGGTGTAATTATAAAAGGAATCGGTAGCGACATGCCGGCGAACCAATTAGCGCCTAACCTAGTTCAAGGCCAAGCTAGTATTCGTCGGCCACAAGACATCATTTTAAGTGAAACGATGGCAAAGCAATTAAAGGTTCGGTTGAACGAATCCTTAATTTTATATTTTTTAAGCCAACCGGAACGTCCTCGAAAAGTACATGTCACCGGTATTTACCAAACAGGCCTGGAAGAATTAGATAAAATTTACATCATGGCCGATCGGGCTTGGGTACAAAAAATGAATGGTTGGACCGCAGATTCCTTAGGCACATATGAGGTTTATTTTAAGAAGGATATCGAGGTAGCCCAACAAACCGCCTCCCTTCTAAAAAGCCTCCCTATGGATTGGAAAGCTGAAAGCGTTTTTGAATTAAATCCAGCGATTTTTGATTGGATGAACATGTTAGATCGAAATATCATCATTTTCATTTCCTTATTATTGGTGGTCGCCTGCTTTAACCTGGTCGCCACACTTTGGGTTTTAATTATGGAACGTATCCCGATGGTCGGCTTATTAAAAGCCTTAGGAAGTTCGCACGCCCAAATTCGTACACTTTTTTGGTGGAATGGATTTTTTATTTTGATTCGAGGGGTTTTGATTGGAAATCTATTGGCTGCCGTATTTTGCTGGGTTCAATCTCAATATAAGCTCATTCCATTAGACCCTGAAAATTATTATATGAATGCAGTACCGATTCAATGGGACGTACTGACATGGATTTTGGTAAATTTGGGGACCTGCATCCTGGTCGCGCTAATCATGACCATCCCCACTCATTTCATTAAAAAAATCGATCCTCAAGAAGCCATAAACTACAAAAACTGATGCGTCACTCTTTCCTTTTCGTCCTCCTATTTCTTGGTTTTCAGGCCTTGGCGCAACAAAAAGTATCGTATGCGATACAGTTAGGAAAAATGAGTCATGACCAATTAATCGTCGAGGTCAAACCACCCGCCTTGAAAGCTGGTCCAGTAGAATATTGTTTTCCGAAAATCGTTCCGGGAACCTATGCAAACTATGATTTTGGACGGTATATATCGAATTTCAAAGCCCTTGATGCCAGCGGAAAGGAACTCAAAATAACGAAAAAATCTGTCAACCAATATGTCATCAAAGAAGGACAAAAAATAGCCAAAATTAGCTATGCGGTCGATGACACATGGGACAGCCCAGAAATTGAGGGTGAGTATGTGTTCGAACCCGCTGGAACTTCGTTTCAAGCAGACACGCTGTTCGCACTAAACACCCATGGATTATTAGGTTATTTTAAGGGATTTGAAAAAATGGCGATCGAATTAGAAATCAGCCATCCAAAAAATTTGTTTGGCGCTAGTTCCATCAAAAGCATCCAAAAAGGCAATAAAGACCTATTTAGAGCACAGAACTATCAAGAGATCGTCGATGCGCCCATCCTCTATTCCGTTCCGGATACCCTGACCCTTACCTTAGGAAAAAGCGAGGTACTTATCTCTGTCTTCAGCCCAAATCACACCATTAATGCGGAACAAATCGCCGAAAAAATTGTACCGCTTTTAGAAGCTCAAAAGAATTATTTAGGAGGGGATCTACCCGTCAAACGCTATGCATTTTTGATTGTTCTCTCCGAACAATTAAAAAATGGCAATTTTGGTGCACTCGAACATGCCCAATCCTCCTTTTATTATTTGCCGGAAGGTAATATTCAAACGCTAGGCCAAACCATTCAGGACGTTTGTGCCCACGAATTTTTTCATATCCTGACGCCCTTAAATATCCATTCGGAAGAAATCGGAAATTTCGACTTCATTCAACCCCGCATGTCCCAGCATTTATGGCTATATGAAGGATTGACTGAATATGCAGCGCATCACATGCAGGTAAAATATGGCTTGACGGATTTAGGTCAGTTCATGTCTACGATCCAAGAAAAGTGGCAAACCATGCACATGCAATTCAATAATGAAATTCCTTTCACCGAAATGAGTAAAAAGGTCTTGGATACCCACAAGGACCAATACAGCAATGTGTATCAAAAAGGTGCTTTATTGGGTTTTGGATTAGATTTAACTTTGCGCAAAGGCTCGAATGGTACCTATGGAACGCAAGATATGATGCGGGATTTAGCCAAAGAATATGGCCCCAATAAATCGTTTAAAGATGATGTTTTGTTTGATAAATTGGTTCAAATCACTGGGCAAGCGGGACTCGCCGACTATTTTAAAAATTACATAGCTGGAAATAAAGAATTACCGCTTAATGCGTGGTTAAACGACATCGGCTATGGCCTTCGGGACAAGCATGAAGCCAATGAAAACCCAACATATTCTTTAACTCTGGGCTTCGATTTTCAAGCCTTGAGTATTAATTCAGAAAGCAAACGCGTATACATAGGTGCTGAACCAGGCATCAACGAATTCGGGAAATCCTTGGATTTACGAGCCAAAGACGAATTGATTTCAGTGAATGGCTTGCCCTTGGACATTTCCAATTTTGTGAAGAGCACGGAAGAATTCATCCAAAAAATCCGGGTTGGGGAAGTATTTGACCTCGAAATCGCCCGACCTAATGGCCAAGGCGGCTTCGATATCTACCATTTACGTGCGCCTTTTGAACGTACGAAGGTGGATGCTCAGAATACGATTTATGAGTTGAAAAATCCAACGGAGGCCCAACTAAAACTACGTAAGGACTGGCTCAGGTCTTAAACAGATTCAGGCGCCTGAAATTCCCCCTCGTGTTTAGCTAACCAAACCGTGGCCACCCCATTTCCGATGAAATTTGTTATTGCCCGCGCTTCCGACATAAAGCGGTCCACCCCTAATAATAAGGCTAAGCCTTCCAAGGGAATGACTTGCAAGGCTGTCAAGGTAGATGCTAGCACCACAAAACCACTACCAGTCACCCCGGCAGCCCCTTTGGACGTCACCATCAGGACACCGATGATGGTCAATAATTGTTCCCAGGATAACTGAATCCCATAAACCTGGGCCAAAAACAAGGTGGCCATGGATAAATAAATACTCGTTCCATCGAGATTAAACGAATAACCTGCTGGCACGACAAGTCCAACCACGGATTTCGAACAACCCATTTTCTCTAATTTGAGCATCAAAGAGGGCAAAGCCGCCTCCGAAGAGGAGGTTCCCAGCACGATTAATAGTTCCGCTTTGATGTAATTTAAAAAAGTGGTGATTTTCTCACCACAGCTCCGCATCACCAAGCCCAGCACCAAAAACACAAAAATCCCCATTGTCACATAGACTGAAGCCATTAATTTGGCGAGGGGCAACAAGGAATGAATCCCAAATTTTCCAATCGTAAAGGCCATCCCGCCTAAAGCCCCCAAAGGTGCCAAATACATGATGGCATGTAATCCTTTAAATACCCAATCAGAAGCCTGGTGCATCCCCGCGACCATTTTGGCCTTACCGCGAACGAAAGTCAAAAACACACCAAAGGCAAGCGAGAAAAAGAGGATTTGAATCGTTAAATTTTCTTTGAAAAATAAGAGCCAACTAAATTCGGCTGCTTTTTGCGTGTATTTCGAAATATCTCCACCCGCCACATCGTCCCGAATCACGCCTACACCGGGTTCCAACAAATTCGAAACCCCTAAGCCAATTACCAAGGCAAGCGTCGTGATGATTTCAAAATACAATAAAGCCTTACCACCTACACGCCCCACCTTCTTCAAATTGCCCATGTTCACAATCCCTAAACTAATAGTCAAAATGATAATGGGATGAATAAACAATTTCACTAAACTGATAAAAACACCGCTTAGTAACTCACTAAGACTCGGCCCAAAACTAATTTCAGTTCCCAATAAATTGTAGGTGATTTTTTTATCAAAAACTTGATATAAAGCGAATTGAGGTGAAAAATGACCGATTAAAATACCTATTAAAATTGAGATCAGAACCCAGAAGGTCAAATTGGACGTAATATTTCGAAGCTTCATTCGTTAAAGGTAGGTTTGAAAACAAAAGTAATAATTATTGATAATAAAATCATCGTTTGGGAATCTGCTGAGATTTGACGAATTTTACGGGCTATTTAATTCCCAAAAATTATTTTTTTATGTCTGAAAAAATCAAATGTTTGATTATTGGATCCGGTCCTGCTGGTTACACAGCGGCTATTTATGCTTCTCGTGCAGGGTTAAAACCTGTGATGTATATGGGTGGCCAACCGGGCGGCCAATTAACCACCACCACCGAAGTAGATAATTTTCCAGGGTACCCACAAGGCGTCGATGGACCTACCATGATGGTGGATTTAGAAAATCAAGCCAAACGATTTGGGACCGATGTACGCATTGGATTAGCAGAAAAAGTAGACTTTTTATCCTCACCTAAAAAGGTTTGGATCGACAATGGGACGGAAATCGAAGCGGATTCCGTGATTATTGCCACGGGGGCCTCGGCAAAATGGTTAGGACTTGAGGGCGAAACTACCTACAATGGTTTAGGCGTATCGGCCTGCGCAGTCTGTGATGGATTTTTCTATCGCAATCAAATCGTAGCTGTCGTGGGGGCTGGAGATACGGCGGCGGAAGAAGCGAGTTACTTGGCGAATTTGTGTACGAAGGTGCACATGATTGTTCGTCGGGACGAAATGCGTGCTTCTCTCATCATGCAGGAGCGTGTGAAAAACAACCCTAAAATTGAGATTCATTGGAATTCGGAAACCGAAGAGATTTTAGGCGATGCGACGGGTGTGACAGGAATTCGGTTAAAAAATCGGTTGACCGGTAACACAGAAGAAATTGCGTTAACTGGATTTTTTGTGGCGATTGGCCATCAGCCGAATACTTCGATTTTCAAGGAGCAATTGGACATGGATGCGCAAGAATATCTCATCACAGAAAAGGGTAGTTCTCGGACGAATATCCCGGGCGTTTTTGCATGTGGAGATGTGCAGGATTCAACCTACCGACAAGCCGTTACAGCTGCCGGTAGTGGTTGTATGGCGGCCTTGGACGCAGAAAGATGGTTGGCCGCTAATGCCTTACACTAAAAACCAAATATGAAATTTAAATTGCTTCTTTTGAGCCTACTCGCTTGTCTAGCTACCTTTTCGGGACAGGCACAGGAGCGTAAATTATTCAAGAAAAATACCAAAATTGATTATAAATCGCAGGCCCAATTATACCAAGAGCAAAATAAAAAAAGCGACTTGGATGAATTGCCGCCCTTACAATTTCGGACCGAAACAGAATCAACAGCCACGGCGATTCAGGGTTCAGAAATGCAGGAACGCAAGTATGAGCCTTTAAAAGTGATCAATCCCACGATAAGTAATTTTGATACGACCTCTATTGATGAAGGCGAGGCCCTCGTCGTGGAAATTGAAGAAGAAAATGCGCCGGAAGGTAGCGAAGATTTTGTATCCGTGGCCTCCTATTATTCGATTTGGGATACAAAAAGTATCGATCCTTACGACATTAATGCGAAGGATTTTGATGAGCCGGTAGATTTGGAATTGTATAATTTAGAGGCGGGGCGCAATTGGTCCGCCCCATTGGCCTTAGTGAAACAAACGAGTCCTTTTGGTCCGCGTTGGGGTCGATTGCATGCGGGAGTTGATTTGAATTTAGAAACAGGTTATCCTGTGCTTTCAGCTTTTGATGGGATTGTACGTGTGGCTTCGGTCGACTGGGGTGGTTATGGGAAATTCGTGGTTGTCCGGCATTATAACGGTTTAGAAACCCTTTATGGGCACTTATCTAAACAAAATTTAGAGCCAGGAAGCTTTGTCAAAGCAGGTGATGAAATCGGTTTAGGAGGAAATACGGGTAGAAGTACGGGCTCTCATTTGCATTTTGAAACGCGTTTTGAGGGCAATCCATTTAATCCGAATCAAGTATTTAATTTTGGTACGGGCGAACCGCTTTCGGACCATTTGTTGATCACCGCCCAAACCTTTAATTCGCGGGCATTATCCTTGCGCAATGAATATGGAAGTGCGGGGGAAAAAATCAGAACACGCCGAAAAGCGTGGACGCGCGTTAGACCAGGAGATTCCCTCTACACCATCGCCCAACGGGCGGGTATGTCTGTCAGTAAATTAGCCCGATTAAACGGCATTCGCTTATCTGCCACCATTCGGGCCGGAAGGCGTTTACGAATTCATTAATATGAATATGAAACTTGATATTTTGGTGATGGCCGCGCATCCAGATGATGCGGAACTTTCATGCTCAGGTACTATTTTAGCTGCTATCGCTGAAGGGAAAAAAGTGGGTATTGTGGATTTTACGCGTGGAGAATTAGGTACAAGAGGAACGCCTGAAATTCGATTACAAGAATCAGCCGATGCGAGCCAAATCATGGGGATTCATGCGCGAGAAAATTTAGAAATCCCCGATGGATTTTTCCAAAATGAGGAAGCAAATCAAATTAAATTAATTCAAGTGATTCGACGGTACCAACCCGAGATCGTACTTGCCAACGCCCTCGAAGATCGGCATCCTGACCATGGGAAAGGGGCAAAATTAGCGATTGATGCCTGTTTTTTAGCAGGTTTACGACAAATCAAAACAGAAGATCACCTTACACAAGAGCCCCAAAAAGCCTGGCGTCCGAAACATCTTTTTCATTACATCCAAGATCGCTATTTGGAACCTGATTTTGTGATGGATATCAGTGCACATTGGGAAACGAAAGAAAAGGCAATCCGTGCGTTTAAAAGTCAGTTTTTTGATCCGAATTCCTCGGAGCCGATGTCTTACATTTCAAGTCCTGAATTTTTAAAATTCATTGAGGCTAGATCGCGTGAGATGGGCCATAAAATTGGGGTAACTTATGGCGAAGGATTTCAAAGCCAACGAACGATTGGCCTAAACAATTTTAGCACACTTTTATAGGTCTTAAGGAGCGATTCGATAGCGTTCCCATTCTTGATCTTGTTTTTCATAAACGACACGGTCATGAAGACGAGATGGCCTACCCTGCCAAAATTCGACATAATCCGGCATTAATTCATATCCACCCCAATGCGCGGGTTTAGGAATTTCTTTGCCTGCGTATTGATGGGCTAATTCAGCATATCGATTTTCTAAATATTCACGAGATTCGACGCGTTGACTTTGGTCGGAAACCCAAGCACCTAATTGAGATTCCCGGGGGCGTTGATGGAAATATTCCGTCGACAAAACCTCAGACATTTTATACACCTTTCCTTCAATCCGCACTTGGCGCTCTAATTCGCCCCAAAAAAAAGTCAAGGAGGCCTGTGCATGGTGCGCGAGTTCGGCTCCTTTGCGTGAATGGTAATTGGTAAAAAATGAGAAACCTTCACCGATGTGTTTTAACAAAACGATTCGACCGGATGGCTTATGGTCATGCCCTACGGTACTTAAAAACATGGCATTCGGTTCCGGAACCTTAGCATTGCTTGCTTCTTGAAACCAGATTTTAAATTGGTCGATTGGATTAGGTGCTACCGTGGATTCCAACAATTCACCCTTTTGATAATTCTCACGAAGCGCTGCTAAATTCATAATTCGACAATTTATTTCTTATCTTTACTTAGGCTTTTTAGCCGGTCAAATTTAGTCAAATTTTATGAAAAAATTATTCCTTTTTGATGCGATGGCATTAATCTATCGCGCCCATTTTGCCTTTGCCAAAACCCCTCGCATTTCATCAAAAGGAATCAATACCAGTGCAGTTTTCGGATTTGCGAACACAATTTTAGAAGTCATTCAAAAAGAAAAACCTGATTATTTAGGCGTAGCTTTTGATACCCCTGCTCCTACCTTTCGGCACATCGAGTATACCCCTTACAAGGCCCAACGCGAAAAACAACCTGAAGATATCACCATCGCTATTCCTTATGTGAAGCAATTCGTCACGGCCATGGATATTCCCATTTTGATTTTAGATGGATACGAAGCGGATGATGTAATCGGAACGATTGCCAAAAAAGCGGTGCGTGCGAATCCGGATATCGAAGTATACATGATGACGCCGGATAAGGATTATGGCCAATTGGTCGAAGAGCGCATCAAAATGTATAAACCAGCCTTTATGGGCAAGGGCGTTGAGATTTTAGGGCCCAAAGAAGTTTGTGCGCGCTGGAATATCCAACATGTCGACCAAGTCATCGACATGCTCGGGCTTATGGGCGATGCCGTGGATAACATCCCAGGCATTCCGGGCGTAGGTGAAAAAACGGCTCAAAAACTTATTGAGGAGTATGGTTCACTCGAAAATTTATTAGAAAACACCGATAAACTAAAAGGAAAACTTCAAGAGAACGTGGTTAATTTTCGCGAGCAGGGGCTTTTGTCTAAGCATTTAGCCCGAATTCTCTGCGAAGTGCCGATGGAATACGAAGAAGACAAATTAATCGCAACCGCTCCCAAAAGAGAATTATTAGATCCCTTATTAGATGAATTAGAATTTAGAACGCTTCGTCGCCGGATTTTAGGAGAAGAAGCTCCGAACCCAATAGTAGCACCCAAATCCGCTCCCAAAAAAGATAGCAATCAAATGGACATGTTTGCGGCAGCCGGTCCTACAACGGGAACGTCAGCTAGCTCAACTCCTTCGTTCGACTCAGTAGAGGCCGAAGAGGAAATCCAACCTAGCCATTTTAAAAACCTTCAAAATACAGCCCATCAATATCATTTAGTACAAGGAGAAGCGGCAATCAAGTCCTTAATCGGCTTTTTAGGACGACAAAGCACCTTTTGTTTCGATACGGAAACCACAAGTCTAACGGCTGTGGAAGCCGAATTAGTAGGAATGTCTTTTGCCTATCGAACGGCTGAAGCCTTTTATGTACCTTTTTCTGCGGATCGTGCGGAATGTCAGGCCCAAGTAGATTTGTTCAAGGACTTATTTGCGAATGAGGCCATTGAAAAAGTAGCTCAAAACATCAAGTATGACATGAGCGTATTGGCTAATTACGGCCTTGAAATCAAAGGAAAGGTTTATGATACAATGCTTGCGCATTACCTGATTGAGCCTGAAAAGCGACACAATATGGATGCCTTATCGATGGCTTATTTAGGATATGAACCTTTATCGATTGAAACCTTAATTGGCAAAAAAGGGGCCAAGCAAGGTAATATGCGGGATGTGGCCTTGGAAGAAATTAAGGAATATGCGGCAGAAGATGCGGATATCACTTTACAAATTAAGCCGTTTTTGGATAAACAAATGAGTCTAAACCCGAAGGCTCAATCCTTACTCGAGGAGGTTGAGATGCCTCTTTCGCGAGTTTTATCGGCCATTGAACGCGAGGGAGTAAATTTAGACATTCCATTTTTACAGGAAATGTCGCTGACCTTGGAAGCGGATTCGAAGGCGGTCCAACAAAAAATATTTGAAGCCGCTGGACAAGAATTTAACATTGCTTCACCAAAACAATTAGGTGAAATTTTATTTGAAAAAATGCGCTTAGATCCAAAGGCGAAAAAGACCAAAACTGGTCAATACATGACCGGAGAAGAGATTTTATCAAAATTAGAAGCTGAGCATGAAATCGCATCCTTGATCTTGGATTTTAGAGAATTGCAAAAATTGAAATCGACCTATGTGGATGCATTACCCCAACTAATCTCCCCTATCACCGGCCGCATTCATACCTCGTTCATGCAAGCAGTAACCGCTACGGGACGTTTATCCTCAAAAGATCCAAATTTGCAAAACATTCCGATTCGGACCGTTCGCGGAAGGGAAATACGGAAAGCCTTCATTCCGAGAAACGAGGAATTTCAGATCTTATCGGCCGATTATTCGCAAATCGAATTACGCATCATGGCGGCATTTTCAAA
>CANHCG010000036.1 GCA_947459055.1 Cytophagaceae bacterium
AAAATTACCCACCAAATCAATGCCAAAACGAGTATTTCTTTCATGGCTTTAGGGGCGATAGACGATTTTAGTTTTTCAACCATCAAAAAAGAAACACCCGAAAAACTGTATATCTACAATTCAAACCCGATCATTAGCCAATGGAATTATACGACGGGAATAACGTTAAAACATCTGACGGAAAATGGCTATTATAACTTGGCCATCAGTCGGAACGCCTTTGATAACGATATACGTAAATACGAAGATAACCAGTTGAAAGACCCGAATCAGGTCAACCTTTCCTTGCTTTCACGAGAAACCGAAAATAAAATCCGATTTGATGCGAATCAAAACATCAATGGTTGGAAATTAAGTTATGGGCTTTCCTTGCAATCCGTGGATTATGCCAACCAAACCACCGCGGTTTTCAGAAAGGGAATTTATGGGATACTTGGTCAAGTAATCCAACCGGAAATCAAATACCAGTTTAACAGCCCACTCGGAACCTTCGCGAAATATGGGGCATTCGGCCAAGTGAGCAAGGCCTTCTTTGATACGCGTTTGGGTGTGAGTTTTGGCTTGCGGACGGACATGAATTCCTTTACCGAAACAGGCTCCAATCCTTTGAAAACCCTTTCGCCAAGACTTTCATTAAGTTATGTTATGTCTGACCAATGGACCCTGAATGGTTCTGTCGGCCGATATTTTAAATTAGCCCCATATACCATTTTGGGATTTGCGGATAATGCTGGGAAATTGGTCAATAAAAATGCCGACTATCAATCCTCCAACCACTATGTCATCGGCCTCGAATATTTAGTCAATGATGCACTCCGATTTACTGTGGAAGGCTTTGTGAAAAATTATGGAAATGTGCCGATTTCAGTGAATAAAGGCATTTCTTTAGCGAATTTAGGCGGTGATTTTAACGTGTTAGGCAACGAAGCCGTTCGTACAACAGGCAAAGGAGAGGCTTATGGCTTTGAGTTTTTTGCGCAGAAAAAATTGACCGATAAGTTTTTTGGGATTCTTTCATACACGTATTACAACAGCGCTTATTCGGGATTAAATGGAATAATGGTACCTAGCAGTTGGGACAATCGCCATTTACTAAGTCTGACCTGGGGATATAAATTCCCGCGTAATTGGGAATTAGGGCTGAAATTCCGCTACCAAGGTGGCGCGCCATACACGCCATTTGATGAAACAGCGTCAAGGACAAATTTCTTGAGTCAGGGATTGGGGATATTGGATTATGGCCAATTGAACACCCGACGCCTTCGCAGTTTCCATTCGAGTGATGTGCGGATCGACAAGAAATATAATTTGAAAAATACGACCATTGATCTATTCCTAGATGTGACCAATTGGTACATCGCCTCCGCCGATGCCGCGCCATATTATGCGTTCAAGCGAACAGAGGACAATAAGGGCTTTGCTACAACGGATGGAAAACCGATGATGTCCAATGGTAGCAATGCGAACCCTGTTTTATTGGGGAATGATAAAGCTTCAGTAACGCCGACGATTGGGTTTATTGTCGAGTTTTAAGTAACAAAATCTGTCCTTCCGCGATTAATCGGTCTAATTCAAATTGATGCTCAGCGGTTAGCGTACCCACGTCTCGACGGGTAAATAGGTCGATCGGAAATCCATTTTTTTGTAGCACATATTTCGCTGCAGTCGGATAAGCCGCATGCATCGGATCCATGTTATTTGCAAAAAAAGCTTGCACCTCATACACGATTGATTTTTTTGACGTATCCCGGGCATGTGCGCAGAGCCAAACAATTAATTCTGGAAAAAGATTGCCCTGGATACAAGAAAGGCCTTTGGCCCCTGACTGCAAAGAAAGTACCGCATGACCCATATAGGCATCATATAGTCCAAAATTATAGGCATTACCTGCTTTGACCCGATCACGTACTTTTTGAATATCGAGACTGGTGTCTTTGTGGTAGACGAGTCGGCCCGTGGGTAATAAATTTTCCAAAATCTCCACGGTGATTAGGCGTTTGTATGGCACGGGGCATTCATAAATCCCTAAAGGAATGCCGGGTGTCAATTGCATAAAAGCATGCATCCGCTCTAGAAAAACGGCATCTGATTCCGATTCTTGGGTCAAAATATTATTCAACACGATCACCGCCGAAACCCCCATACTCCAAAGGCGCTTAGAGAAATCAGCCATTTCCTCCAAAGTTCCGCCCAAAGTTCCCGTGGCCACGACTGGCACCCGACCTGCGGCGGTATGGACCACGGTATTGACGACATCCAAGCGTTCTTGGATACTGAGTTCGTACATTTCACTGGAGAGGCAATTGGCAAAAAGACCTTTGGCACCCCATTGAATATATTTGTCGGTTAGTAATTCCAATCCCTTAAAATCCACCTCCCCATTAGCTAAAAACGGGGTAAGCATTACGGGAATAAAGCCTTCGGGTAATGAATTCGATGTCATGAGGATTTTTTAACGAGTTTAGTGAGGAGATATCCGGTCCCGACAATGCTGAGGGTTCCGACCACCACCGTCATTTTAGAATCTAATGGAATTCGAAGCGATTCCGGTAATGCGTCTTTAAAGGAAATCAATGCGATGATAATCACGCCGACGGTCGCGGCGATTTTAGCTTGCCAATTTTCGATGTGTTTGTTCAGGAATCCCATTAAGAAAATCCCTAACATCCCTGCCGCAAAAATACCAGACAATTTCCACCAGACATCCAACAAACTTTTCACCCCAATCATACTGATCCCAAACGTAATTCCCAATAAGCCCATCACCACCGTGGCGATGTGTAGAATTTTCAACTGCTTCTTCGCAGGGACGTCTGGATTTACATAGCGTAAATAAATGTCATTGAGGAACACGGTCGCTGAACTGTTCATGCCGCTGCTCATGGTACTCATCGCGGCAGATAAAAGGGCGGCCATGAGGATGCCTAAAAAGCCCGTTGGGATCTGCGTCTTCATGAAATGAGGCAAGACCTTATCTCCATAATCGGCCGCACTAAGGGCTTCCAATGGTATATTTTTTTCTAAGGAAACTTGTTGTTTTAATTCCAAAATCAAATCCGGATTTTGGCCATAAAAGACATAAAGTGCGGTGCCGATAAAGAAAAACAAAAAGGAAACCGGTAAATAATAGAGTGCGCAAAGCCAAATACTTTTGGCAGCATCTTTGGTGTTTTGAGCGGTATGGTAGCGTTGGATATAATTTTGGTCAATCCCGAAATTCGTCAGGTTAATGAAAAAGCCATACATGAGTACCACCCAAAAAGAGCTCGTGGTCAGATCAGGGGTCATTTTTCCGAGGTCGAATTTATGTTCAGCGCTTCCTTGGCTGATGACTTGATCGATTCCCACTTGGGATAAAATAATACCTAGGATCAACAAAGCCCCCAGCGTCTTGATTATCGCCTGAATCACCTCGGTCCAAATCACCGCTTCCATACCACCAAGCACCGTATAAAAAATGATACAAAGTCCTGAAACGATGATAATTAATCGCATATCGACCCCAGTTAAGGCGTTTAGCGTTAAGGCGATGCCGTAAAAAATAGTCCCCATGCGTGCGAGCTGGGTCATGATAAAACATAACATCGCATAGGTTCTGGCCCAAGAACCGAAGCGTTTTTCTAAATGGGTGTAAGCGCTAATTTCGCCGCTGCCACGGTAAAAAGGCACAAAAAATTTCGTAGCGACGTAGGCAGCAAACGGGATGGAAAGGCTGAAGACAAAAGGATTCCAATTGGACCCAAAGGACTTACCTGGATCACCCAAAAAGGTAATCGCGCTAAGAAACGTGGCATAAAAACTGAGCCCGAGCGCCCACCCTGGAATTTTTCCTGAGGCGGTGGTAAATTGTTCCGAGCTGCTATTTTTTCGAGAAAAATAGACCCCGATCCCAATCATGCTGATGAGGTATGCAACAATAATTAATAAATCCAGAATGGGTAAACTCATGCTATAATTCGATTACGACGTGTTTAATTTTTTCTCTTTTCCAGGTGTAGGTGATGTGGATTTTACCGTCTTGAGTTTGAATGACAGCAGGATAAGAGAACTCGGCTTTAGGTTCGTTTTCGAGAATGGCGATTTCTTTCCACGTTTGTCCGTCGGGCGAAATGACTACATTCAAAGGTGACCGACTTCCGCCCCAGGCTTTGGATTCTTTGGTGACATGGTTGTAAACGAGGACATGCTGGCCGTTTTTCAAAGTCACGGCATCCGTTCCCGAGTTTGGATTCGGTAGAGATGTCGGTTTCAATGCTGACCAGGAAGTTCCTTGGTCTGATGAAAAGGATTCTAAAATGACATTGTTTTTGCTCCGACAAAGCAATTGCAGGCGGCCATCAGGTAAAAACAAGACACTGGGTTGAATGGCTGAAAATTCCTTTCCGTCGTTAATGGCCTCAGTTCGTGTCCAAGTTTTACCTCCATCGCGGGTCATTTCGAAATGCACGCGCCAGCCCTTGTCTTCCGAGCTTGTAGGACATAATAGTGTACCGTTTTTCAATAAAACAGGTTTATTTTTAATGGGACCATAAATTCCATCAGGTAGTTTTTCGGCGGCGGACCACGTGATGCCGTTGTCTGTGGATCGTTTGATCATACCCCACCAAGAGGAAGGTGTGGGACCCACTTTATAAAATAGTATTAATTCACCTTTGGGCATTTGGAATAAAACAGGATTCCAAGTTGGGTAACGTAAATTGCTATTTTGAACGCCATTCGCCACTTCCACCGGGGCGGTCCATTTGCCATTAACAATCCGACTAACCCAAATTCCCACATCTTTATTCCGCTCTTCTGTTCCGCCAAACCATGCCGCAACAAGACCTTTGGGCGTTTCCTCAATGGTCGATGCATGACAAGATGGAAAAGGAGCAGTTTCGTATATAAATTCAGATTGAACTTTTTGCCCGAAAGCTGGGCTTAATATGGCTAATAAGGCCAACAAAGGAAGGATTTTCATATAGGATTAAATAGGTTTAGACGCAATTTATAATAAGACATTCAAAATTCAGCATATCCGACAAAATCTAACTAAATAAAAATGACATTTGGGTAAAGTCGATAAACAAAATTTAGAGAATCCTCGGTCCAATCATGTATTGATTCAATATTTTTTTTAAATTTCATAACCTAAAACCTCTTATAATGAAAAAAATTATCCTAGGATTCAGTCTTTTGCTTTTTGCGTGTCAAGAAAAAGAAAAACCGAAAATAGCTTTATCCGAAGAGCTCCAAAAGGCCCTTAACTCGATCCAGGTAATGGATGGATTTGAGGTGGAATTAGTTGCCGCCGAGCCACTTTTGGGCGATCCGGTAGCGATGGAAATTGACGAAGATGGCAATTGGTATGTCGCGGAAATGCCTGGATATCCATTGGATTTGAGCAAAAAGGGCCAGATTCGAAAGCTAATCGACACGAATGATGATGGCTACCCTGATAAGAGCATTGTGTTCGCTGATAGCCTCACCTTACCCATGGGCCTTATGCGCTGGAAAAAGGGGATTATCGTAGCTGATTCACCTAATATCCTATATTTCGAGGATACCGATGGGGACCAAAAAGCCGACAAACGCGAGGTGATTTTGACGGGATTTTCTTTGTCGAATCCCCAACACAATATGAATACGCCTAAATTTGGCATTGATAATTGGATCTATTTAGGTCATTCTGGCGCAATAAATTCCTTCTCTTACGAAAATATTTTTGGCGATAAAGGCACCGAAATACGTTACCCAGGAAAGGCCGATGCGGCTTTTCTGCCTAAAAATGGAAATGGTCGGAACGTGCGCTTTAAGCCGGATTCCTATCAAATCGAATCCCTATCGGGAGAAACACAATATGGTCATACGACGGATCCATGGGGTCGGCGTTTTTACACCGACAACGCAGATCACTTATTTCATGAGGTCATCGATGCACGTTATGTGAATGCGAATAAAAACTTGGTCATCGCGGAAGCCATGGAAAAAATCCCAGATCATGGGGATGCCTGCGAGGTATATCCGATTTCTGAGAATCCTAATCATCAATTATTGACCGATATCGGGGTGGTGACCTCGAGTTGTGGAATCACGTGGTATGACGGGGGGGCTTTTGGCGAGACATTTAATAATGTAACATTTGTGGGCGAGCCGGTGCATAATTTAATTCATGCGGACAAGATTGAGTCGAAGGGAGCGACATTTACGGGCAAGCGCTTGTTGGAGAAAAAGGAATTTTTAGCCTCCAAAGACCCTTGGTTCCGCCCAGTGAATTTTTACGTGGGGCCTGATGGAGCGATGTATGTGATTGATTATTACCGTCAATTAGTGGAGCACCCGGAATGGATGTCGGACGAGGTCAATAACAGTGGTGCCTTGTACAATGGATCCACGAAAGGACGTATTTACCGCATTACGAAAAAGGGAACAGGTGGGATGGATTGGATGAAAAACCTACGTCTTTCTGGAAAAAGCTCAGAAGAATTAACGGAATTATTAACCCATGAAAATGGCTGGTACCGGAGAACGGCGCAGCGTTTATTATTTGAACGAGGAGAAAAAAAGGTAAGTGCCCAACTTAAGGAAATCGTAGCCGGAGACCACCCGCTGGGGACGGTTCAGGCACTCTGGTTATTGCATGATTGGGGCACCTTAGATGCCAAAGATCTGGCAAAGGCCTTGGGTTCTTCTTCAGAAGGAATACGTGAAAATGCATTGCAAATTGCCGATAGGTTAATGGACAAGCCTGGTTTTAAAGGGAATGCAGAGTTAGGTGCCCAATTGGTGGCGTTAGCGGAGGACTCTTCACCGCGGGTGCGTTTCCAATGGCTTTGTTCGTCAAGCTATTTAAACTTACCGAACGCGGCTAGTCTTCGTGCGGGTGTATTGAAAAAAGACATTGATGACCATTGGACCGGAATTGCGGCGATTGCCGCCTCACAAAATTCTGAAAAGGAATTATTGGAATCCTCGGCAAAGGCATTAGGCGGCCAGGCATCCCCAGGAAAATCGGCCTTTTTTAGTTATTTATCGGCAACTTTGGTCAAAAAAGGGGATAGTCAATTTATCTCGATGGCGATTGATCAAAATCCATCGAATGATTGGTGGCAAGCAGCGATGCTGAAAGGTGTAGCCACCTATTTAGATGAGGTAGAAACCAATTTCCCGATTACGGCAGCTCAGAAGGAATCGCTTTTGGTCACATTTGGGCAAACGCGCAATAGTGAATTAAGGAAATCTATTATCTCCTTAATGAGTACAACAGGCATGCCTTCCAATGCAGTCGCCTTGGCTGCCATTGACAAACAATTTCAGGCATCGAAGGACGCCGATTTCCAAAGTGATGCCTTGGCGCTATTGGCACTGAGTCGCAGTCCTAAAATTCAGGAGCAACTTATTCGCTTAATCAGTTCGAAAAATCCGGTGCATTTGCAAGTCGCGGCGATCAAATCGTTGCCAAATAAACTCAATCCAAAAGAGTTGAAACAGGTGAATTTATTTTATGGCTCCTTGGAAGACAAGGCGAAAAAAGCCTGGATTAAATATTTGTTGTTTAATGAAAATTATGTGACAACACTTTTACAGGAAGTGAAGAAAAACAACATCAAACGTTCGGATTTAGCTTGGCCACAGATTGTGGAGCTGATGAATTATTATGATACCGGAGTTCGGGCCTTGGCGCGTTCAGTGCTGGCGATTGCGGAAGATCGGAAGGCGATTTTACAGAATTATTTGCCGGCGGCGGATATGGTAGGTGATGTGGCGGCGGGCCAAAAGGTATATGAGACGAATTGTAATTCTTGTCATAAAATCAAGAACTTGCCGGGCGTGGAGTTTGGCCCGAATTTAAATACACTGAAAAGTCGGAACGCACTTTCCATCATTACCGAAATCATCAATCCTAATAATTCGATTGCTGATAAATACGGCCAATGGGAGGTGGAATTAGTCGATGGCAGCCGATTAAGCGGTATCATCACCTCCGAAAATGACCAAAGCATCGCCTTAAAGTTAATGGGAGGTACGGTCCAAAACATCTCAAAATCGCAGATTAAATCGAAGAAAGACACCCGGCTATCTGCTATGCCGAATGGTTTGGAGGGGAATATCAATGTCAAGGAGATGGCAAATCTCCTCGCATTTATAAAAAAATAAATAGTATATTTCTAGGAAAAATTAAGCTTAAGTCTATTTATTTTCTCTAAAAACTACGGATATGTTATTGGGTCTTATTTTATCGTTTTTATCGTTTTTTTTACCGGATTCGAGTACGCATCAATTGATCGTCGGTTCCTACACCCAATCCGGAAATCCTGGATTAGAGGTTTTTGATGTAAACATCTCGAATGGTCGTTCGAAAAAAGCCTATGAATTAGTCAATCCCAATGCCTCGTACCAACATCTTTCAAAGGATGGGAAATTTTTATTTTCTGTCACGGAGGAAGCAGGGAAATCGGCGGTAAGTTCGTATCGAAGAAAGGCAAATGGGGAGTTTGAGCGCATTAGTTCGGGCCAAACTATTGGCTTAGGGCCCTGTTTTGTTGTGTATCGCGAGGCAAGCAAAACCTTATATACAGCTAATTATGCCGGTGGTAGTTTAAGCGTTTTTAAAACAGATAATGGGAAGATTTTACCCATCAGTCAGCATATCAAATATACAGGGACAAGTGTACATCCGACCCGACAAAACGAGGCGCATGCGCACATGACCATTTTATCGCCTGATCAAACCTATTTATTTGTGACGGATTTGGGAACGGATAAAATCTACCGTCACAAAATTTTAGCAGACGGCACGGTAGAAGAAAATTTCACTTTCACGTCGATTCCGGCAGGTCAAGGCCCTCGCCATTTAACCTTCAATACCGCGGGCACGAAAGCCTATTTGATCAATGAATTGAAGGGTTTGGTGAATGTATTTTCGGTGAAAAATAATGAATTAACTCAAATCCAAACCTTAGTAGCCGATACGACGCGTGTTCCTGACAAAGGCAGTGCGGATATTCATATTTCTCCGAATGGCAAATGGGTAATTAGCTCCAATCGGGTGAGTTCGAACCAAGTGACGGTATTTGCGGTACAGGCTAATGGAACTTTAAAATTAACTAATTTCACTAATGTAGGTCGTAAACCTCGAAATTTCAGCTTTGATCCGAGCGGTCGATTTGTGTATGTTGCTTGTCAGGATGATCATAAAGTGCAGGTATGGGCATTTAACAATCAAACAGGTACCCTAACAGACACGCATCAAGACATCGCGGTGAAAGCACCGGTCTGTTTGCATTTCATCAAGAAAAGGTGAAAACTTAAGGCTGGTCGATAGTCTTTATACTTTACCAGGCACGGCCCGACCTTGGATTTCGGTGGAAGCGCCGCGGTCACCGCCTTCATGGTATTCGGCATCTTCATTGACATCCCATACGTCGAACAACATCTCCCCCGCAATGATATTTTTGGCGGCGAGCATCGCGGTCATCATGCTGTGATCTTGATTGTTGTATTTATGCATGCCATTCCGACCGATCAGGTAAAGGCCCTCATAGGCTGTTAGGCCTTCACGAATAGAGATTAAGTGATCTTTGTAATCATGGTCATAGACAGGATAGGCTTTTGGCTGGCGCACGACATAGCCATCTACGATGGAATTTTCTTGGGTTAGGCCAATTTTAGCAATTTCAGATTTCCCTAATTGGATTAAATCTGCATCTGAACTAGTCCACAAGCCGTCACCTTCGAAGCAAAAATACTCCAAACCATAGCAAGCCATACTTGGATCAGGAACCATGTAGGGGCTCCAGGATTTGAAATTTTGGATGCGGCCTACTTTGACGCTAGGGTCATGAATATAAATCCAGTTGTCCGTAAATGCATCTTCGTCTTTGCAAATTAACACGACCGTTAAAAAATCTCGGTAACCTAAATTCGCTGCGGCTTGCAAGGATTTTTCGGGTAATGAAGGCAGAATATTTGGAATTAATTCGCGGATGGGTGCCGTTGACATAACATGACTAAAGCC
>CANHCG010000037.1 GCA_947459055.1 Cytophagaceae bacterium
ACAGCGTACTCAGGCCATAGGCTAATCCATAAAAGACCAGCGCTTTTGTCGCTTCCTCCGCCGGGAATAACCAAGCCATCGCCATAAATCCACCATGCGCGATGCTCGAATAGGCGAGGAGTCGCTTCGTGTTTTTTTGCCCTAATGCACCCAAATGCCCAATTAACAAAGTTAAAATCGCCAATATCGCGACCACCTCAGTCATCTCCGTGGGGATTAAATGCATCAGTCGAATGCCCAACCAGGCAGCCGCGATTTTAGGCGCGGTTGAAATCCAACTCATCCATGCCGCCGGTAAACTTTCCAGCACATCCGGACTCCAAGGATGTAAAGGCGCCCAGGCCATTTTGAATAAAATACCAGCCCCCACCAATCCCAAGGCCAAGCCCACCAAACTCGGATCCGCCATCGATAAGGCCCGCGAAAATTCTGGATTATGTAAATACAAAGTTCCCGAAAGGCCGTAAATCAATGATACACCATACAAAAACATGGCCGATGTCCCCATTCCGAATAAAATATAAGGCAAGGATGCGCGCGCGCCTTCTTGGTCTTTGCGAATTCCGACTAATACGTAGGTTCCCAAGGACATCAATTCCAAACTCAAATACAGCGACAACCAGTGATTACTTATGCCGGTCAACACCGCCCCGGCCAACACACTTAAAAAGCCAATTTGCTCCTCCAAATGAAAGGATTTCGCCCGGGCCTGATTAACAATTAACAAAATAAACGCGAGCAGTATAATCAATAAATTAATCGCATTACTCCCTTCATTAATCCAAAACAGCTGAAAAGATGCAAAACCCACGGAATGCAGCGAATAGCGTTGATAAGCTAATACGAGTAAAAGCGCTAACCCGATTTGCGTCATGAAATAACGCCATGAACTGGCTAATTTTTCTGATTTGCCATGCAAGAAAAGCTCGGTGAAAATACCTAGAATCAATAACAGGCAAATCCCAATTTCAGGTATCATCCATTCATATCCTTGGAGGACTCCACCTAAACGGCCAGCAATTCCTGGAAGCATATCGGCTAAAATCATGAGCGAATGTAGGATTTTTTAGGGGTTAATTTTTGGGTTAAATAAAAGGCAGTTGGATTATTTTTCAGACCCACCATCTCCTCTGGCGTCCCCTCAAAACAAATATTGCCCCCATTTTCGCCACCTTCAGGTCCTAGGTCAATGATGTGATCCGCACATTTAATCACCTCCATGTTATGTTCGATGATCAGCACGGTGTCCCCTTGTTCCACTAAATCATTTAGTGCTTTCAGGAGTTTTTTGATGTCATGAAAATGCAAACCGGTCGTCGGTTCATCGAAAATGAATAAGGTTTTGCCTTTATTTGAATTTCCTTTGCCGAGGAAACTGGCCAATTTCACCCGTTGGGCCTCTCCACCCGAAAGCGAATTACTCGATTGGCCTAATTTGATGTACCCAAGTCCTACTTGGAACAAAGGCTCAATTTTCTCCGCAATTCGTGGCATTTTTTCTTTGAAGAAGGGAATACTTTCTTCCACAGTCATGTCGAGAATCTCCGCGATGGACTTTTCTTGGAATTTAATGTCGAGAATCTCTTGCTTGAAACGAAGGCCGTTGCAGGATTCGCAGGTCAACTTAATATCGGCCATGAACTGCATTTCAATCGTGATTTCGCCTTCGCCTTGACAGGTTTCACATCGCCCACCTTCCACATTGAATGAAAAATGGGCAGGTTTGTAACCCCGACTTTTGGCTAATGGCAATTCCGAATACAACAAGCGAATCGCGTCGTATGCCTTGATATAGGTAATCGGATTCGAGCGAGAGGATTTACCGATGGGTTGCTGATCCACCATTTCTACCCCCGAAATCTTCGAAAGACTTCCTTTGATTTCGCGGTATTTCCCGGTTTCCTCGGTGCCTAATTGCAAATTCCGCATCATGGCCGGGTATAAAATTTTACGAATTAACGTCGATTTACCCGAACCACTCACACCCGTAACTACACTTAAAATCCCCAGAGGAATCTTTACGTCCACGTTTTTTAAATTATTTTCTTGGGCTCCATGGATTTCGATGTGCGCCAAAGGCTTCCTGCGGAAGGCTGGAATGTCAATGGAATCTTGGCCATTTAAAAAACGAAGTGTATGGCTATCGGTGGTTTTATCCGCCAAAGCCGCCTCGAGATTCCCTTGAAAAATCAATTGCCCACCATGTCTTCCCGCTTCAGGCCCGATGTCGATGATTTGATCCGCTGCCCGCATAATTTCCTCCTCATGTTCGACCACGATGACGGTATTTCCCATTTGTTTGAGCATCTCGAGCACAGAAATCAAGCGCTCCGTGTCGCGTGGATGCAGACCGATGCTCGGTTCATCCAAAATATACATGGATCCCACGAGCGCGCTGCCGAGGGAAGTAGCTAATTTTATGCGTTGGAATTCCCCACCCGAAAGCGTCGAACTAAGGCGGTTTAAGGTCAAATATCCTAAACCCACCCGATTCATATAGTCTAAACGGTTATTGATTTCAATGAGGATTCTTCGGGCGACTGCGTGGTCGTGTTCGTTTAATTTGAGTTCCTCAAAAAACGTTTTCACTTTTGAAATAGGCCATAAAACCAAATCAATCAAGGATGTCCCGCCGATTTTTACGTAGGCCGCATCCCCACGCAAGCGGGATCCTTGGCATTCAGGGCAGGTCGTTTTTCCGCGGTAGCGCGATAATAAGACGCGATACTGAATTTTATAGGTTTCTTTTTCGAGGTGATCAAAAAACTGAGTTAATCCTGCAAAGTATTTATTTCCTTTCCAAAGCAGCTTTTTTTCTGCCGTGCTTAAATCTTTATAAGGTCGGTGAATGGGGAAGTCGAAATGGATGCCGTTGCGCAACAAAGGATGCAACCATTCATTCATCCGCTCCGAACGCCAGGGGGCAATCGCCCCTTCATAGACCGATAATTCATGATCCGGAATAACCAAATCAGGGTCTAGGCCTAGTACTTTGCCATAACCCTCACAATTTCGGCAGGCGCCATAGGGGTTATTGAACGAAAATAAATTGAGGCTCGGTTCCTCGAAGACGATGTCGTCTAGCTCAAATTTATTGGAAAAAACGGCACGTTTTTGGCCGTCGATGTCGATCCAACAAACCCCCTCGCCCTCAAAATATGCCGTTTGAACCGAATCGCCCAGTCGGAATGTAGTTTCCTCGTCCTCTGGCTTGGAGATGAGTCGGTCGACCAAAATGGCGATGTCTTTAACTTTTTTGCTCAGGTTTTTTAATCGCTCGGCATCCTCCACCAATTCTTCCAGGTCGATGATTTCATCCTGCACGCTGAGGCGGGTATAGCCTTTTTGAATGAGTAATTGGCATTCATCCCGCAAACTACGTTCCACATGCGGGACGAGTGGGGCGAGAATGAGGACTTTTCGGCCGGGAAATTGCCCCACCCAATCCACGATGCTGGAAACAGAATCTTTTTTGACTTCCTTGCCGGACACGGGAGAAAAGGTTTTGCCGATGCGAGCAAAGAGTAATTTAAGGTAATCGTATATTTCGGTGGTAGTTCCCACGGTGGACCGCGGGTTTTTGGTATTTACTTTTTGTTCGATGGCGATGGCGGGCGAAACGCCTTTGATGTAATCCACGGCCGGTTTTTCCATGCGGCCGAGGAATTGGCGGGCATAGGAATTGAGACTTTCGACATACATGCGTTGGCCCTCTGCAAACAACGTATCAAAGGCCAGCGATGATTTTCCTGAACCCGAAAGTCCCGTGATCACGACTAATTGATTACGTGGAATCGCCACGTCCACATTTTTTAAATTGTGAACCCGGGCACCTTTAATGATGATGTGAGTTTTGGGGTCAATCGTAGTCGATTGGAAATCATTCATAAAACAAAATTAATTCTTTTAGGTTGATATAAATTATCAATAAGCAGATTTTTAAAATCCATTTTTTTGGATGGAAAATTCATCTGCCTTTGTTAGATTTGCCAAATCTGAAATATAGCTTTGACCCATGAAAAAAATAGTCTTTTTGTTCTGTTTGATTTTCTTCGCTGCTGCATCTAGCGTGTTGGCTCAAGACGAGCAAGTTGTCATTAAAGAAGAGGGTGCCCGCGGGGATTTGGACGTGGAACCAGATGTCAGTGAATTGAGTTTTCGGGAGCGATTGCATTTTGGAGGAGGGCTTTCTGGATTGAGTTTTGGGAATCCTACAAGTATTGGTATTTCGCCGATGGCGGGATATTTATTGACCAATAATACGGTAATCGGGGTGGGGATGACTTATCAATATTATTCGTTGAATATTGCCGGGTATCGGGCAACAAGTAATTTATTGGGCGAGCGGATTTTTGTACGTCAACAAATACCCATGTTATCTCAATTACTCGGGCAGGGCTACTTAACAGCACAATTGGAAAATTTTAATGATATGTCGGCCGGAACCACGGGCGCAGGCTATTCAAATCCCTTTTTGGTGGGTATTGGAATCGGGTCGCGGATTGGGATAAATTTGTCGCTGATGTATGATTTAAACTATTCGGCAACGTCTGCAAAACAGTCTCCCTATGGCTCAGCGTTTGTTGTCCAAGTGGGCGGATTTTTCTTTTAAAAAAATAAATAAAAACCTCAAAAAATACGTGCTAAATCTGTAAATTCGAATCCATTTTATATACACATGTCTACAACTACTTTTCAAGAGCCTTTGTTGGTCGAAGATCCAAATCGCTTCGTACTTTTCCCGATTAAACACAATGATATTTGGCAGTTCTACAAAAAGGCGGAAGCCTCTTTTTGGACGGCGGAAGAGATTGATTTGCAACAAGATTTGGCCGACTGGAAAAAAATGAATGATGGCGAACGCCATTTTATTTCCCATGTCTTGGCATTTTTTGCAGCGTCGGATGGGATTGTGAATGAGAACTTGGCAAACAATTTCTTGAAAGAGGTTCAATACGCGGAAGCGAAATGTTTTTATGGTTTCCAGATCATGATGGAAAACATTCACTCGGAGACCTATTCTTTGTTGATCGACTCTTACATTTCTGATCCCAGAGAAAAAGACCATTTGTTACGCGCTATCGAAACGATTGATTGCGTGAAGAAAAAGGCGGATTGGGCTTTGAAATGGATTGAAAGTGACAATTTTGTGGAGCGTTTAATCTCGTTTGCAGCGGTAGAAGGAATTTTCTTCTCAGGTAGCTTCTGCTCCATTTTCTGGTTGAAAAAACGTGGTTTAATGCCAGGTTTATCCTTCTCGAATGAATTAATCTCTCGTGATGAGGGCTTGCACTGTGATTTCGCTTGCTTATTGTATTCGGATCACATCAAAAATAAAATTTCACAAGAGCGCATTTACGAAATTATCTTGAACGCGGTGGAAATCGAAAAAGAATTTGTGACGGTGGCTTTGCCGGTATCTTTAATCGGTATGAACGCGGAATTGATGTGTCAATACATTGAATTTGTAGCCGATCGTTTATTGGTGTCTTTAGGATGTCAAAAGAATTATAACGCGACGAATCCGTTCGACTTCATGGAAATGATTTCACTTCAAGGGAAAACGAATTTCTTTGAGAAACGCGTAGCAGAATATCAAAAATCAGGCGTTATGTCAGATAAAGAATCCATGTCCTTCTCGATGGACGAGGATTTCTAAACATTTAAAGCGGCCAACGTTCCAAGATCATCGGCAATACCAAGCCGATGATCAGGCCGGAAATCACCAATACATAATGTCGTAATTTGCTTTTGAACACTTCCAGGAGGAAGGTGGAAACAGCTAAAATTGTTGCCACAACGAATATTTGGCCTATTTCAAGGCCTATGTTAAAGGCAAAAAGCGGTGCTAACAGCGATTGTTCCTTTCCCAATAAACTTTGTAAGTAATTCGAAAATCCCAATCCGTGGATGAGGCCAAAACCGGCCACTAACGCATAATTTCCCCAGGGCAAGGTCTTTTGTTTCAATTTATTTTCTTTGAAGTACAGATTCCCAATCGCCGAAAATAAAATCGTGCAGGGAATTAAAAATTCGATCCAGGTTGGATTAGCCGAAATCCATTTCAAGGTCGCTAATCCCAAAGTCACCGAATGGCCTAGCGTAAATGCTGTAATCAAATACAAAAGCTTTTTGATATCAAAAATGCGGTAAACACAGGTAATAGAGAGAATGAACAGTAAATGATCGATTGCCTGAATATTTAAAATATGCTGCAATCCTAGAATTAAATAGCTAGTAAAGCTGTTCATTGTGGTTGACTTTTCGGTAAAATTATTGAAATTTAAAGAAATAATACAAATTTGCCTATGCAATTTGACTACATCATCGTGGGAGCGGGAACGGCCGGCTGTGTTTTGGCGAATCGTTTGTCAGAAAACCCACTCAATCAGGTGCTTTTGGTAGAAGCCGGCATGGATAGTCGGGATCCTCGGATTACAATGCCTTCTTCGTATCCTTTGTTGAATGGGACCTACCTCAACTGGAATTTCTTTACCGAGCCTCAAGCGAAATTAGGTGGTCGGAAAATATATCAACCCCGCGGTAAGGCGATGGGTGGCAGTAGTGCCATTAATTGCATGGCCTATATTCGGGGTAATCGAGCGGATTTTGATGGCTGGTCGGCCATGGGTTGTGCCGGTTGGGACTATGAGCACATCCTGCCGTATTTCAAAAAATCTGAAAATAACATCCGTTTTTCGAATGAATACCATGGCCAGGGCGGTCCATTGACGGTTTCTGATCCGAAACATTTAACGCCTTTTGGGCAGGCCTTTATTCAGGCCTGTGGCGAGATAGGCATCCCGGAAACGGATGATTTTAATGGGGCCCGACAAATTGGCGCGGGTATGTTCCAATTTGCGATTGAAAACGGCGAACGCGTTTCAGGTGCAAAAGCCTTTATTTATCCGGTATTAAAACGGAGAAACTTGAAGGTATTGAGCCAATTTATGGTAGGTGAATTATTGTTCGAAGGGGATCGAGTAAAAGGAATCAGCGGTTGGGCCTCCGGGAAAAAATCTGCGGAAAGCATATTTGCCTCTCGCGAAGTGATTTTATCAGCTGGATCATTTCAAAGTCCTCAGTTGTTAATGCTTTCGGGCATTGGTCCGAAGGAATATTTGCGGGAATTCGGCATCGAATCTCGCGTAGATTTAGCTGGCGTGGGGCAAAATTTGTCGGATCATTTATTTGTCAATATGCACGCGGAGGCTTCAACGGACCATTTATCCTTTAATGCCGCTATTTCCGCACCTAATTTCGCGCAATATACGTGGAACAAAAGTGGGCCTTTATCAGCCAGTCCGCTCGAAGGATGTGCTTTTGTGGATTCGCAAGGTGGTTCGGAGCAACCGGATTTACAGTTTCATTTCTCCTCCGCATGGTCTTTAGATATTTATGATTACAAACAAATGCCTTTGCGGGATGGATTTACGTGTTTGCCTACCTTGTTGAAACCCGCGAGTAGAGGTTATGTGGGTTTAAACTCCGCTTCACCTTGGGATGCACCTTTAATCGATCCCCAATATTTGACAGATGCGGAAGGAAAAGATTTGGCGACCTTGGTTCGAGGCGTAAAAATGGCACATCAGATTTTATTAGCTCCCGCTTTTGATTCTTTACGAAAAGGTTCTCGGTTAAGATATCCTTCGGAGGATTTGTCCGAAGAGGTGATTTTGAAGCATATTGAAATGGCCACAGAATGCGTGTATCATCCCGTAGGGACCTGTCAAATGGGCCAGGGAGCGAACACCGTGACGGATCCAGGAAGTTTGCGTGTGCGCGGTTTGGAGGGTTTGCGGGTGATCGACGCCTCGATTATGCCGGATTTAGTATCGGGAAATACGAATGCGGCCGTAATGGCGATTGCGGAAAAAGGGGCGGATTTAATTTTGAATAATCCCTGAGGATTGACTACTTTGGTGTTTTAAAATAAACAAATACTATGAAAAAATTTACTTTAATTCTAACGTTCATGTTGACAACCGTAGCCACTTTCGCGCAGAAAGCCGATCTCGCTTCCCTGAAAGAAGCTGAATTAAATCGTTTCAAAGTGATGATTGCCCAAGATGAAGCAGGATTACGTACCGTATTACACGATGATTTAATTTATAATCACTCAAATGCGGTGACTGACACGAAGGAAACATATATCAATTCCATCGTTTCGAAAAAGACGATTTACGCGGCAATCGAATCCGAAGAATTAACACCTCGAATCTATGGCAAAACAGGAATTATCACGGGCATCGCCACCGTAAAAAATCAAACCAAAGAAGGGAATTTTACCTTTAATCATTTACGATACACAGATGTGTGGGTATTTGAAGGCAAAAGATGGCAAATGGTTTCGTGGCAATCGACGAAATTACCCAACTAATTCATCCGCAAATTCCTGGATACAGGTATAAATGTAATCCAAGTCTACTTGGCTAATGCAATAAGGAGCTAAGACATATATCGTATTTCCAAGGGGTCTGAGCAAGACCCCTTTTTTAATGAAATGTTCATAGGCTCGCCCTCGAATCGGATTCATATAGTCATTCGCCTCGCCATTTTCGAGTTCGAAAGCGAGAATGGTTCCTGTCTGACGGAGATTTTTAAGCGCAGGATGATTTGTTTGTTGGATCCAGCGGTCATGTGACTCAATAATCGCCTCTATTTTCTCCCAAAAGCCTTCTGCTTCCATCAAGTCCAAACTCGCATTCGCAGCCGCACAAGTGAGGGGATTTGCTGTGAAAGAATGGGAATGAAAAAGGGTTTTATGGCGATCGGCCGATAAAAAAGCATTAAAAAGTTCGTCCGAACAAATCGTCAAGCCCATGGCCAACATGCCGCCCGTCAGGCCTTTGGATAAGCACATGATATCCGGTTTCTGATGACCGTGATCGATGGCGAAAAATTTTCCGGTCCGACCAAAACCCGTCATAATTTCATCTGCGATACATAGCACTTGGTTTGCCTGGGCGCAGGCAATGAGCGAATCCAAGGTTTCTGCCGAATACATAACCATACCGCCCGCACCCTGAACGAGGGGCTCGAAAATAAAGGCCGCGTAATCCTCTGCATGTAACATTTTTTCTTGCAGGGCTTTTAAGCAGGCCTCCGGATCTATCGGGCTCGGAATGAATTCCACTTCGAATAACATTTCCTGAAAAGGTGCATTAAAGGCGCTTGGGGCCCCTAAACTCATCGCGCCAAAGGTGTCGCCATGGTAAGCATCCGCCAACGCGATGATTTTTCGTTTGCGCGTATTGCCTTGGTTATGGAAATATTGCAAGGCCATTTTGATGGCGACTTCGACCGCCGTACTGCCGTTGTCCGAGAAAAATACCTTTTGAAAATGGGCTGGCAAAAGTCCTAAAATCCGTTCGGATAAATGCACCGCAGGTTCATGTGTAAAACCAGCGAAAATCACCTGTTCGATTTTTAGTGCCTGTTCATATATTTTTTCGGCCAAATAAGGATGCGCATGCCCATGTAAATTTACCCACCAGGAGGAAATCGCATCGATGTATTTTTTGCCCGCTTCGTCGAATAGATAGACGCCTTCCCCATGTGTAATTGCAATGGAATGCGGCTCGATCTGATGCTGGGTGAAGGGGTGCCAAATCACCTGCTCATCGCGTTTGGAAATGTTATAACTCAATTTGTTTGGCATATTCCTGGATGATTTCGAGATCTATTTTGTTTAATTCTGGTACACGCAAAAGGACTTTTAATCCGGTATGATTCAGGATGAATTTCTCACCTGATGGATTAGCGGGGCCATTAAAGACGATACCTGCGATGGGTATTTGGTGAGCTTTTAATATTTCGTAGCTCAATAAAGTATGATTAATCCTCCCCAAATAATTTTTACTGACCAACACCACCGGAAAGCCTAATTGCTTCAGCAGGTCAAGATTTGTATCCTTTTCATTCAAAGGA
>CANHCG010000038.1 GCA_947459055.1 Cytophagaceae bacterium
CTAAATGAATATTCACGAATACCAAGCAAAGGAAATTTTAAAAGGTTACGGAGTAAAGATTCAAGAGGGTATTGTTGTTGATCAAGTAGAAGATGCGATATCAGCGGCAGAAGCTTTAAAGGCTCAAACAGGGACAGGATGGTTTGTGGTGAAAGCCCAAATTCATGCGGGAGGAAGAGGAAAAGGGGGAGGGGTTAAATTAGCCAAAAATCTAGACGAAGTAAAGGAACGTGTTTCTCAAATATTGGGAATGCAATTAATTACGCATCAAACGGGCCCTGAGGGTAAATTGGTGAATAAGGTGTTGATAAGTGAGGATGTATATTATCCAGGGGCTTCTGAGCCGAAGGAATATTATCTTTCTATTTTATTAGATCGTGGTCGTGCTTGTAACGTGATTATGGCAAGTACGGAAGGTGGGATGGATATCGAGGAGGTGGCTGAACATAGTCCAGAAAAAATCGTGAAGGAATGGATTGACCCTCGGGTAGGTTTGCAAGATTTTCAAGCACGTAAAGTGGCTTTTTCTTTAGGATTGAGTGGTCAGGCTTTTAAAGAGATGGTTAAGTTTATTCAATCGTTATACAAAGCTTATGTTGAAACTGATTCGTCCATGTTTGAGATTAATCCAGTTTTAAAGACTTCAGATGATAAGATTTTAGCGGTAGATGCCAAAGTGAATTTAGATGACAATGCTTTATTCCGTCACAAGGATTTAGCTGTTTTGCGTGATACATCGGAAGAGGATCCTTTGGAAGTTGAGGCTTCTGAAAATGATTTAAACTACGTGAAGTTAGACGGTAATGTAGGCTGTATGGTTAATGGAGCTGGATTAGCGATGGCAACGATGGATATTATTAAGTTATCAGGTGGTGAACCCGCTAATTTCTTGGATGTAGGGGGTGGAGCTAATGCTAAAACGGTAGAGGCTGGATTCCGGATTATCTTACAAGATCCAAATGTTAAGGCTATTTTGATCAATATTTTTGGTGGTATTGTACGATGCGATCGGGTGGCTAACGGAGTTGTCGAAGCTTACAAGAATATTGGACAAATTAATGTACCAATCATTGTGCGTCTTCAAGGGACCAATGCTGAGGAAGGTGCTGCTATTATCAATAATTCTGGTTTAAAAGTATTCTCGGCGGTTTTATTAAAAGATGCGGCTAAATTAGTTTCAGAAGTTTTAAAATAAAGAGGGTCGGGTTTTATGAAATTTGTTTGCATCGGACGTAATTATGTAGATCATATCAAAGAACTATCAAATGATAGGCCGAGTGAACCTGTTGTTTTCATAAAACCCGATACGGCTTTATTGGATTCTACTACTTTTTATTATCCTCATTTTTCCAACGATGTTCATTATGAACTAGAATTGGTTTTCCGAATTGGGAAAATTGGAAAGAATATTGAAGCGAAATTTGCGCATAAATACATTGATTCCTATGGATTAGGGATTGATTTTACGGCAAGAGATCTTCAAAGTAAATTAAAAGAGAAGGGCTTACCTTGGGAAAAAGCAAAGGCATTCAATGGTTCAGCTTTTATTTCTGAATTAAAGCCATTTGAGTCTTCTCTTTTTGATAAGCCAATTCATTTTAATTTAGCCCTTAACGACCAAATTGTTCAAACAGGTGATTCATCTCTCATGTTGTGGAATGTTTCGGAGTTAATCGAGGATGTATCTAGATATTTTACCCTAAAAACTGGGGATATTATTTTTACCGGAACACCTGCAGGCGTAGGTCCTATTCAAATAGGAGATAAACTAACCGGCTTTCTTAGTTCAGAAAAGTTATTTGATTTAACAATAGCATGAGACCCATCATAGGCCAACCCGCACCATTGTTCCAGAAAATGGATTCAGATGGTCAATTAATTGATTTGAAAGCCTTACAAGGCAAGAAAGTCATACTTTATTTTTATCCAAAGGATGATACGCCAGGCTGCACAGCACAAGCCTGCAATTTAAATGAGAATTTGAATAAACTTATAGCGGATGGATTTGTGGTAATAGGAGTTAGTATTGACTCAGATGCGGCTCATACAAAATTTAAAAAGAAGTACAATTTGCAATTTTCATTGTTGGCCGATACGGATCATGCGTTAGTTGAGGCTTATGGGGTTTGGATTGAAAAATCCATGTACGGTAAAACCTACATGGGAACAGCTCGTACCACATTTATTATTAATGAGGAGGGAATTATTTCAGATGTAATTGAGAAAGTGGATACAAAAAATCATACCTCACAAATCCACTAATCACAAGTATTATGCAAACACAAGAATTAGAAAAAATAGCCTCCCAGGTTCGTCGTGATATTTTACGTATGGTACATGGTTGCCAATCAGGTCATCCAGGAGGATCTTTAGGATGTACTGATTTATTAGTGGAATTATTTTTCAATGCCATGAATCTTAAAACAGATTCTTCAGGTAATGTAATTTTCCAAATGGACGGAAAGGGAGAAGATGTATTTTATTTGTCCAATGGTCATATTTCACCATTGATTTATAGCGTATTGGCTAGAAGAGGATACTTTCCTGTTGCCGAAATGGCTTCTTTTCGCAAGATAAATACACGTTTACAAGGCCATCCAACCCCACATGAGCATTTGGAAGGTATTCGGATTGCATCAGGTTCTTTGGGTCAAGGCCTCAGTGTAGCGATAGGAACAGCTCAAGCGAAAAAATTAGCGCAAGATCAATCCATTGTTTATTGTCTAATGGGGGATGGGGAACAAAATGAGGGACAAGTTTGGGAAGCGGCTATGTATGCTCCACATCATCAGGTCGATAATTTAATTGCATTTATTGATGTGAATGGTCAACAAATAGATGGGCCAACCGCCAAAGTCATGAACAATCGTGATTTAGGTGAAAAATATAAAGCCTTTGGCTGGGAAGTATTGCATATGAATGGTAATAATGCCGCTGATGTCCAACAGACCGTTGCCAAGGCTAAAGAATTAAGCGGAAAAGGTTCTCCGATAATGGTTTTAATGCAAACAGAAATGGGAGCTGGCGTAGATTTTATGATGGGAAGCCATAAGTGGCATGGCGTGGCGCCCAATGACCAACAATTAGCGGATGCCCTAGTGCAATTAACAGAAACTTTAGGAGATTATTAAGATGGCTCAATATACATTTGAAACGAAGAAAGATACTCGGTCAGGCTTTGGTGCCGGCATGGAATATTTAAGTTTAAACAACCCTAAGGTCGTTGCGCTATGTGCTGATTTAATTGGTTCTCTGAAATTAGAAGCATTTATCAAAAATAGTCCTGAGCGTTTTTTTCAAACGGGTATTGCAGAAGCAAATATGATTGGTATTGCAGCTGGTTTAGCTGTTGGTGGATATATTCCATTTGCCACAACATTTGCAAATTTCGGAACAGGTCGTGTCTATGATCAAATTCGTCAATCGGTGGCTTACTCAAGTAAAAATGTCAAAATAGCTTGTAGCCATGCAGGTTTAACCTTAGGGGAAGATGGGGCTACTCACCAGATCTTAGAAGATATCGGCTTAATGAAAATGCTACCGGGTATGGTAGTGATAAATCCCTGTGATTATAATCAGACAAAAGCAGCTACGATCGCTGTAGCCGAATATGAGGGTCCTGTTTATTTGCGTTTTGGCCGACCTGTAGTTCCAGTTTTCACACCTGATAATCAAGTATTTGAAATAGGAAAAGCCATTCATTTAATGGAGGGGGCAGATGTAAGTATTTTTGCCACCGGTCATTTGGTTTGGGAGTCCATTTTGGCAGCTGAAATCTTAAAAGAAAAGGGAATTCATGCGGACGTGATCAATATTCATACCATTAAGCCTTTGGATACGAATTCTGTTTTGAAATCTGTTTTAAAAACGGGCTGTGTGGTAAGTGCTGAAGAGCACCAATACAATGGAGGTTTAGGTGATTCTATTGCTCAATTTTTAGCGATGAATAGACCAAGTCCTATGGAGTTTGTGGGCGTAAATGACTCATTTGGTGAGTCAGGTAAACCAGCCGAATTAATGGAGAAATATGGTTTGAATGCTGCATCGATTGTTGAAAAAGCACTCAAAGTTATTGCAAGGAAGTAATTTGATTAAAACGGATATCCAATTCCGATATTAAATTCAATTGGGTTTTCTCCTGAACTAAATGAGGTTTCGGAGAGAACCCATTTTTTATGGATAGGATTTGCCGGATTAATGGCTTTGGTGGCTAAATCTAATCGAAGTAGGAAATAGTTGAAATCCCAACGAAGTCCAAATCCTGTACCCACAGCTATTTGATTCAGAAAAGAATCAAATTTGAATCGTCCACTTTCATCAGGTATATCTGTCAAAGACCAAATGTTTCCCGCATCTATAAAAAATGCACCATTCATCTCCCCTAAAAATTTAAACATCTTAAAGCGGTATTCAATGGAACTTTCGAGTAAAACACTTCCTGGTTGTTCGATTAGATTTGAACCTGCTTGATACCCTCCAGGTCCTAGTCTTCTTGGTTTCCATGCTCGTAAACTACTTGGCCCGCCGATAAAAAAGTTCTTTTCATAAGGTAATTCGTAGCCATTTTCTGCCCCATAGGCATAGGCCAATCCGCCAATGAATTTATAGGCAATTTGGGATTTCTTTTTTAGACCGATGAATTGATATTTTCTGTAATCAAAATTAAATCTTAAATACCGATAGAATTGCATATTTTGGCTATTGCCCAATAAGTTTTCTACAAATTTTATTTTTTTCTCGGGTAGAAAATTAAGGCTTGTTCCTCCTGATTCTACTCCAATGGTAATGGATTTCCCTTCCACGAGGCTATTGCTTGGTAAAAATGATCTATGTATGTAGGAGAGGTTAATGCTGGATACAAAACTAGGGTTAAAACTTCGATAAAGATTATTTCCTTTGATGCGTAACTCATCTAAATAGGTTTGAAAGAGTTGAGATGTGTTTGTTGACGGATAATTCGTATTTAACACATTGAGATCGACCAAAGATAATTGGTAAAAAGTGTAAGCTGATTTACGCCAAATATAGCGTTGGAAGACTTTAAAATTAGTTCGATTATATTCAGGTCTATCGATGTAATCATACCCAACACCCATTTGGGTTTTTGCACCATAGTATTCACCCAATCTTGCTTTAAATTGGGTGGGTAAGAATAAGGTAGGGAAATTGGCTGTGGCTCCTAAACTCACATCTAAATTTTTACGCGTAACATCAGTATTAATAAATCCTGCTTGGGCTTCAAAACCTAATCGACCTGATAATTCTAGGTAATCTAAATCGGTAAATACACGCCTTATTTTTAACGAATTGGTTAGGAAGGGTCCAGGTATTCCCCGAAAGGAACTACCACCTAATTCAGATGAAAGATTGAATTTATCATTTCTGATTAATTCGATTCTTGGATAAATTTTGGTACTACTAGTATCAAATTGTATCGAAACAGATTTAAATTGATCTGTTTCATAGATATTTTGTAGGCTGTAATTCAATTTATCTGCTGAATACAAATCATTTTCTTTGATACTAACAATATTTTTAAGTTGCCTTGAGGAGGTTGAAATTGCATCGATACTTCCTCCATTTACTTCGTCGACATAAGCGTTTTCTCGGAAATCGATTGGGCCATATCTGAACAAGCGATCGTAAACATTATTCTGTTGATTTGCTTTAAAATCGGGGATTTTATAAATCAAGCTTATTTTTTCAAGCGTTGTATCTTTTAAATCATTAATTAAAATTCCTATGGCTTCTGGAGAGAAGTAAAAGTAACCTTGATTTTTAAGATGGTTTGCTAAATGTTCTTTTTCTTGTTTAATGACATCTAATTCAAGGGATTTAAGTGGATGAATTAGGCTCTCATTATTTAGATAGACCTTAATTTTTTCCTCTAATACTGGGTTATTTATTTGAAGAGAATCTTTTTTGGTAAATTCGCTTTCTACGCCCTCTTGGATAAAATAAGTAACATCAAACGTATTCGTTTGAGCTTTTGAACTGTCAATAGCAAATGAAATCTTATTTTTTAAAAATCCTTTGGAACGGTAAAATTTAGCTAATGATTTGGATGTTAATTCAATCTCATTCAAGTTTAATAGGGCAGGTGTCTTTCTGAAAAATCGAAGAAATGATTGTCTTTTCTGTAATGAATCCTTCTTTAAACGCTTACTTTGAAGGTAGGAGTTAAGTCGAATTGAAAGAAATCTAGTGTTGCTTTCTTTTAAACCCGTTATATTTGTTCGAATATCTTCCGAATTGATTTTTTTATTTCCAACAATTTTAATTTGATTGATGCTAGGCTTTTGAATCACATACTTTTCATAGTCACTGCAGGATAAGAAGAGTGAAGCTAGGCAAGAAAAAAAAAGGATAGACCGTAATTTCAAAGGATGTTAACGAATAAACAAATTAAGTTAATTAATTCCCTACATACTAAAAAAGGACGTAAGGAGTCAAATTTATTTTTGGTGGAAGGTGAAAAAGGAATTGATGAATTACTATCCTCTAACTTCTCCGTAAAATTAATTGTTTTAAATGAATCCCTAGCAAATATTCCTGAGGTTCCGTCTGATACTGAGATTTACTTGTTGCCAGAGGCCGAGGTTAGCAAATTATCTAGTTTAACTTCGAATTCCTATGGATTTGCTATTGTTGAGGCAAAATTTTACGAAGAGCAAGAGTTTTTTTTTCATGATCAAATGACCGTCGTATTAGATGGTGTTCGTGACCCTGGGAATTTAGGGACAATTATTCGTATTTGTGACTGGTATGGGATAACTCAATTAATACTTTCAGAGGATTGTACAGAATATTATAATCCTAAAGTTATTTCTGCTAGTATGGGTTCTTTTCATCGGATTAAATTTTTATACACAGATTTACCACAGTTGTTCACTAGCCATCCAAAAACGAAGGTGATAGGAGCTACCCTTCAAGGGCAATCAATTTATTCTTACCCATTTCCTACGAATGGATTTATTTTAATGGGTAATGAATCTTCAGGAATTCGGGATAATATTTTAACATTTATCAGTGATCAAGTCACTATCCCACGCATAGGTGAGGCAGAATCATTAAATGTGGCAATCTCTACAGGAATTATCTTGGACAATTTCAGGAGAGCTCATTTTCCTTTTTAAGGTATTGTTCAATAAGGTAATGTGCCAAATAAAGTAATGGAGTGAATAAAATAGCGATAAAAAATTTATACAAATAATTATTAAGAGAGACATTCATCCATTGCCCCGCAGTCCAGTTTCCAAAGGCATAAAAAGCGATTCCAATAACTAAGAAACTGTCTATTAATTGACTAATTAGTGTAGAACCTGTAGCGCGAAGCCATATATTCTTATTTCCTGTTCGTCCTTTAATCTTTTCAAAAACGGTAGCATCAATAATTTGACTGACCAAAAAAGCTGAAAGTGAACCTATAATAATCCCTAATCCCTGTCTGAAAATAAGACTAAAGGCGGTATTGATGTTGATGTCTTGATTAACGGCTAACCAAAAATCTGCGGGTACCAAAATAGTCGCTAAGTAAATGATGAAAAAGGCAAAGGCAATGAATACTGCTGTGGTATAGGATATGAATTTTACTCCCTTTTTTCCAAAATAATCATTAATAATATCAGAAGTAATAAATACAATGGGCCAATTTAAAGCACCAGCCGTTTGATTCAAATCCCATTTTTCGCCCCACCAAGTCAATAACCCTAAAGGTTGGAATCCAAGTGATTTTTCAATTGAAACAATTTTGACACCTATAATTTCCGCAACAATAGCATTCGTTAGAAATAATCCAAAGAGGAAAATAAATAACTTTTGTTTACGTGAAAATTGGTCAAATGTCATTTTCTATAATTATTAAAATGAATTGCAATTTTATCTAATGCAAGATTTAATTGTTCCACATGAGGTAAAAAGACGATTCTGAAATGATCTTTTGGAGCGAAATTAAAACCTCGACCTCCTACAACTAAGATCTTTTGCTCTTCCAATAAGGACATGACAAAATGATTTTCATCTTCGAAAGTAAATTGAGTTAAATCTATTTTTGGAAATAAATATAAAGCACCTTTGGGTTTAATACAGCTCACACCTGGAATAGCGACTAGTTTTTCATGGGCGAGTTCCATTTGCCGGTGTAGTCGACCTGTAGGAAGAACTAAATCTTCAATAGATTGATAGCCACCTAACGCTGTCTGAATACCAAATTGGGTAATTACATTGGCACAAAGTCGAGTACTAAATAAAAAATTAAGTCCTTCAATGTAAGATTTTGCTTTGTGCTTGGCGCCTGTTAAAATCATCCAACCTCCACGAAAACCAGCTGCTCGGTAATTTTTAGACAAACCACCCATCGTGACAATTAAAATATCATCGCATAATCCAGCTGCTGAATAATGTTTGGCCTCATCAAAAATTATTTTATCATAAATCTCGTCTGAAAATAATATTAATTTATGTTTTTCGGCAAGTTTAACGATCGCGTCAACAATATGTTTGGGATAAACGGCTCCAGTCGGATTGTTCGGATTAATTAGAACGATTCCTTTCGTTTTAGAGGTGATTTTGGATTCAATATCCGCTAAATCTGGATTCCATTCGTCATTTTCATCGCATGAATAATGAACAGCATTTCCCCCTGCTAAACCTACTACGGTAGTCCATAGTGGATAATCGGGCGATGGAATTAGTATTTCATCATCGGCATTTAAAAGAGCCATCATGACTAAAGAAATCAATTCGCTTACCCCGTTTCCAATGTAGATATCCTCGATTAAGATATTTTTTACGCCTCGATTTTGGTAATATTGCATCACAGCTTTTCGAGCGGCAAATAAGCCTCGAGAATCTACGTATCCTTGTGCATTACGTATATTGACAATAACATCGTGGATAATCTCATCAGGCGTCTCAAACCCAAATGCAGCGGGATTGCCTATATTTAAGGAGGTGATTTTGTACCCTTGGTTTTGAAGCGCTAAAGCTTTTTCGTAAACAGGTCCTCTGATTTCGTATTTTAGATGGTCTAAACGCTTACTTTTGTGAATCTCCATGAAAACTTTGCAAGTAAAGATGTAAAACTACTAATTTACTTTTAATTGTTAGAGGCTATTTAAATGAATTATTTGAGCTATTTTCTTATTTTTAATTTGGTCTTGCTATTCATTTATAGCATAATAGCCTTTCGATTTAGAACTTTTCGTCAAGTAAAGTTTCGTTTTTCTGGATTTTTAGTTGTTAAAATGTTAATTCGATTTAGCTTAATTAACCTTTTTATTTACCTCATAATTCAATTTAGTTCGCTTAATACCCATTTATCTTTCAGTAAAATTTCTGAATTTGAAGCTGTTTTGATTGTCGATCCAACGATTAAGAATTCAAAGGCTACCCAGGATTATTCTATTTATGCTAGTCAAATTTCGCCTGATTTTTCTTCATACAAATTATATAGGTATGAGAAATTTGAAAATCGACTGAGTTTATTGATTCCCAAGACTACTTATTTATCTTTTCTTACCTATTTGAAAAATAAAGATTTGCAAAATATTAAAACCATTAATCGTAACCAGCCTAGGTTGGAATCTGTTTTTAAAAACAAGGATGAAGGATTTTATATTCGAACGAATTCGAGAGAGTGGGATCAAATTTCGATGGATAGTTTATCTCAATCCCGTGAATATTTAGGCTTT
Source organism: Cytophagaceae bacterium (assembly GCA_947459055.1). Lineage (GTDB taxonomy): Bacteria > Bacteroidota > Bacteroidia > Cytophagales > Spirosomataceae > Aquirufa. The sequence continues at coordinate 9,693 of CANHCG010000038.1, forward strand.
AATTCCAATTTGGATCTATATTTATTAATTTTATTAGGCTTTTTATTGCTTAGCGAACTATTTTTGTCTTTTCAAATAATAAAGTATTAAGTGTGTTTTCAACGCTAGTTTATAGTTTTTTTCTTTTTTACCAATTGATCTTCTTGGGAGGAAGTGTTCAATACAATGCAAGTATCAAGGAAATTAATC
>CANHCG010000039.1 GCA_947459055.1 Cytophagaceae bacterium
ATAACAAAATTCACATTCAACTGATCAGCTGTAATTAACATCGCAGCCTCTTTTCCTGGCCAAGCCGCACGGCGACGGATCACATTGTAGGTATTGACCGCATCCGAAATTGCTCCTGAAAAATATTGTGCTTCAGCCAGCATCAAATAAGTGTCAGCTAAACGGAAAGCTATGAAATCACGCCCCCCCTCAAATTGAGTACGATCCACACGACTACCGTCAAAATGCTTATTAATAGCTAGGAAAATACGTTCATCATAACGTGAAGGCACCAAAACTTGGTATTTCTTCTTAGCACGCTCAGCTTCCGACATCTCTACACCCGGTAGAAAAATCGCGGTATCACCTAAAGCAAAAGTGACTGTTTTCTTAGTTAAATCGAAACTCGTATTATAGGTACCAGGTCTATTGGAAAGATAGGTATCCTTAAACGACTTTTTATAACGACTATCATTTTCTCGATCCTTAAATAATACATCTAAGGTATATTTAGTAGGCATATAACGTTTAAATGGACGACCGTTTTCTGTATCACGTTGCATACCCGGTAACACATCATACTCCATTCCAAAAAATACGTGCGCATTATTACCACCAGCATTTGTCAGAGGATCACGTGTATATTGGATAGACCAAATAACTTCGTTATTCATTTCATTCCCTTGTCTGTGAACATTGGCAAAATCTGGTAACAAAGAAATACCATAATTAGATATTACATTCTTTAAACTTGCAATGGCTTTTGCATAATCATCTCCAGCCTTTGCAGTTGATGTCGCCTTAGTTAAATAAACACGACCTAACAAATGCTCTGCTCCTGCCCGCGTAATACGACCATATTCAGAAGAACGAGCTTTATTTTCCAAATCTGGGATCGCTTCATTCAAATCCTTAATGATTTGAGCATATTGTGCGGCCACCGTACTTCTTTTAACTTCTTTGGTAGGCGCAAGCGTTTCAGTTAATCGTAAATCAACCCCACCAAATAATTGAGTAAAAATAAAGTAATGGTGTGCACGAATAAACTTGGCTTCAGCAATACGCTGTTTTTTAATAGTTTCCGTTAAACCAGTTACTTTTTCAGCCCGACCAATAATCGCATTACAAGTATTAATTCCCTGATAGAAATCATTCCAAATTTCTGCTACTTGTCCATTTCTCGTATCAAATTCAGTCGTATAGGTATTCATCATTTTCCAACTCCCATCCGCACCATTTTGATAAGAATCCGTACCAAAAATCGTTAAATTCATACCGCGCTCAGTTCCATACCATGAACGCATCGTTGAATATGCAGCACTGGTGGCATCGTTTAACCCTTTTGCGGTATTGATATAATCATTACCAATTCGGGAAACTACATTCTCTGTAAGCAAATCATTGCATGATTGAGTACCTAAAGCAACTACTCCAATCAAACCAATATTTGCTAAAAAACTTAATTTTCTAAAAATTTTAAAGCTTTTCATATCTATCTTAATTTAATAAATTGATTAAAATTTAAGGTTTAAACCGAAGGTCGTAACACTTGTTGCTGGTGATACGTTCGTATTAACCTCACCACCACCTACACCTTGCTCACCGTCCACAAATGTTTCTGGATCTATACCCTTATATTTTTGACGGTATTCTGCCAAAATCAATGGTTGTTGAATACTTGCAAAAATACGAACACTCTGCATTTTCAACTTCTTAGCCAAATTATCTGGTAAATTATAACCAATATTGATATTTCGAATCTTAAAGAATGAACCTTCAAAATACGTCAATGTACTTCCATATTTAGGGAATTCTTGTGTTACAACTGGCTGAGGAAACTCATTCGTAGGATTATTTGGTGTCCAGAAATCCAAAGCTAAGTTATTGTAACGACCCGCTAATTGGTTTACGTTATCATGAAAACGGCTACGAATTAACTGACCCACCCGAGCAAAAACAAAGAAAGATAAATCAAATCCTTTGTATGTAAAACGGTTCGTTAAACCTGCGGTGAAACCCGGAACAGCTGAACCTAAGATTTGACGGTCATCTGCATTAATCTTACCATCACCATTAGTATCTGCCACTTTGATTTGACCCACACGCTCTCCAAATGCTTTAGCAGCATCCGCCTCATTTGATTGCCAAATACCAACTTTCTTTAAATCAAAAAATACACTTAGCGGCTGACCGATAAACCGACCTGCACCAATGTCATCTACTTTTCCATTCGCTAAAGAAACAATCGATTCTCTATTACGATTGAAAATCAAATCTGATGTCCATTGGAATCCACCACGGTCAATATTTACCGTATTTAATGTTAATTCAATACCTGTATTTTGAGTCTCACCTACGTTTGTTGTAAATCCACCAAAACCAATCGATGTAGGCAATGGCTGAGGAGCCAACAAATTAGTCGTTCTCGTTAAATAATATTCAGCAGAACCTGAAACTCGCCCACGGAAAAAACTAAAGTCTAAACCTGCATTAGAAGTGGTCGATGTTTCCCAACGCAAATCTGGATTACCAATCGAGTTAGGACGATATCCGAAAGCAGCTGTGTTATCCCAAGCATAAGCCGTACGACCTAACAAAGCTTGCGTTTGATATGGCGTAATCGCTTGATTACCAATAGCTCCCCATGAAGCACGTAACTTCATCTGATCAATGGCAGCAATATTTTTAATAAATGGCTCCTCAGATAAATTCCATCCTAAAGCGAATGATGGGAAAATACCAAATTTAGTATTCGCACCAAAACGAGACGATCCATCCATACGGACAGTAGCCGTAAATAAGTACTTCTCTTTATAATCATAGTTAACACGACCCATGTAGGAAAGTAAAGTCCATTCAATTAAATCTGTATTGGCACCGGTAATCTGGTTTGCATCACCCAAACGATGATATGACGCAGATTCCGCTGGAATACCAATTACTGAAATAGAAGTACGTTCATCACGATCACGCTGAATAGATTGTAAACCTGTAAAGTTTAAATTATGTACATCTTTAAATTTCTTGTTATAAGTCACAATGTTCTCTAAAGTCCAGTTGAAAAGAAATTGCTCATTAATACCACCACTTGGATTTCCCCCACGATTGTTATTAGTAAATGCACCAATAAAACGACCCGCACGACCAACAGTTAAATCAGGTCCAAAGTTTACACGATATTTTAAGCCTTTTGCGATATCCCACTCCCCAAATAAACTGTTAAAAGTACGGTAACGCTTATTCTCGTCAATATTAACACCTGGTTCTAATTCTGAAAAAGGATTTGTACGTAAACCATCATTCGTCGGTAAAAAAACTAAATTACCATTCGCATCATATGGCTCACCTAGTGGATTTTCTTGCATAGCCCCACCCAAAATATTCAAATTTTCACCGTTACGAACGCTATTTACAATTAAAGTAGATAAACCAATTTTGATTTTATCGTTAATCTTATGGTCTAAATTCACACGGAACGTGTAACGAGAAAAATCTTGCATTTTAACAACACCAATATCTTGGAAGAAGTTGGCCGATATATTAAATGTCGTTTTTTCACTACCACCTGAAACGGCTACCTGATGACTTTGAATAGCCCCAGCACGCAACATTCCAGCCACATAATCAGTTGAACGACCTGTTTGAATACTTGTTAACTCACGAGGTTCAAAGATTTTAGCATCATCTGCAGCAGTACCTGCACCTAAAGGATACTGACCTACCGCCCGACGAGACTCACGCTTATACTCAGCAAATTGAGCACCATTCATGACACCAATCGTTCCTAACTCTTGGTTTAAACCATAATAAGAATCAACGGAAACAACCGTAGCTCCTGCCTTTCCACGCTTCGTAGAAATAATTACCACACCATTTGCACCTCTAGCTCCATAAATTGCTGTAGCCGATGCATCTTTCAAAACCTCCATGGAAACAATGTCATTCGGGTTAATATCGTCAATACCACTTGATAATGGAATACCATCCACTACATAAAGAGGATCGTTAGACGCATTGAATGAACGTCTACCACGAATACGGATTTGAGGACCTGCTCCTGGCTTAGAACCTGGTTGAACCACATCCACACCCGCTGCACGACCTTGTAAAGCCTGACGAGCATTCGTAATAGGTAATTCTTGAATCTCTTTAGCACCCACAGAGGAGATAGCTCCCGTCATTTGACTTTTTTTCTGTGTACCATAACCTACGACAACAACTTCCGTTAATGCTTTCGTATCCACAGCTAACACCACGTTAATTTGGGTTTTGCTTCCAATACTCACCTCTTGGCTTATAAAGCCAATGGATGAATAACTTAACACGGCAGCACCAGCTACCGAAATTTTGTAATTTCCGTCTGCATCAGATGAGGTTCCCTTGGAAGTCCCCTTAATAGAAACGCTTACCCCTGGAATTCCAGAGCCATCTTCCGAAGAAGTAATTTTACCCGAAATCAACCGATCTTGAGCAAAACTTTGAAATCCAATTAGCATTAAGATCACGCTAATTGAAAGCCTAGAAAATAAATTTTTTTTCATAGAGTTTTTAAAAATTAGTTAGAAATATTGCAAAGAATGATTGATTCGAACCCATAACGCTTCGCACTCATCATGGGTTAGTTGGTCTTCTTTAGAACTAGTATTTCCTGCTCTAGACCAAATTGGAACAGGTATTTTCTTTAAATAAGAAATAATTTTATTTCGATTTGGTACTCCTGAAACAACCTTTATTTCTCTTTTTTTGTAGGTCATAAAAACCGTAAACGTTTAATATACCCTACAAAGCATGGCAGAACAAAGTTATACTCAAAAAATTATAAAATAAATTACATTAAGCAATAATATGTTTTTGAGTCATTTGATCTTTCATGGTTCGAAGTGCCCCAAAAATCAGGTTATACACAGATTGAGGATTGATGCACATAGATTGACTAATTTGTTCCGTATCTAAATTTTCAAAATATTTCAAATGAATGGCTTGTCGTTGGCGTTTACTTAATACATGCAAACAAGCTCGTAATTGATGACCCAACTGTAAATCTTCTTCAGATTTAATAACTAAGGATTCCTTCGAAGGCAAATCCTCGACAAAATCACGTGTAAAATTAAGATGGTGAGATTGATTCCGAAGATTCGTTTCTAACTGCCTAATTAATTTCCGCTTGATTGAGGCCATGAGATAATATTTGACACTCGTTGTAGGCCCTAGCGTCGCATGATTTTTCCACAGTTCCACAAATAAATCATGTAAACAATCTTTTATCAAATCCCGATCATTCGTGATTCCCATGGAATAGGTAAATAAGGGTTGAATAAAATGTTGGTACAACGTAGTAAAAGCCTGCTGGTCGCCTCCCCTAAATTGATCCCAAATTTCTACTTCATTAATCCGTTGTTTCATCGGTAAAAAAATTATTGCACTTTTTAAATAATAAAAATTTCTCAGGAACTAAATATTTAAATTACTCGAACAATATAATGTCGGGCAATTGAATAATTCAATGAAATTCTATTATTTTTTTCCGTAAACGTTTACGGAAACGTTTACATTTTTTTTAATGAGAGAAACCACCCATATTTGGCATTATAAATACCCAAAAAATCATCCTTGGCTATAAAATACATTATTGTATTAATCTGATAATTTAATTAAAAATTATGGCGAATAAAAAGCTAAACGTGTTGGACGCATCCATGTTAGTCATGGGATCAATGATCGGTTCAGGAATCTTTTTAGTGAGTGCCGAAGTGGCAAGAACAGTTAATTCCCCCATCGCTTGGATATCAACTTGGCTATTAACCGCCTTTCTTACCATTACTGGTGCCTACGCTTATGGTAAATTATCCACGGTTTTCCCAAAAACAGGTGGGCAGTATGTTTATTTAAAAGAATCCTACAATCCTTTAGTTGGATTCCTGTTTGGTTGGGCTGCCTTTTTAGTTATACAAACCGGAACCATCGCTGCGGTGGCTGTTGCTTTTGCCAAATACACCGGTTTCATTTTCCCGAATATCATCAATGATGTACCGATGGTGGGAGATTATATATCGAGCCAACAAATTCTCGCTGCCCTACTCATCGCCGCCCTTACCTTCATTAACCTGCGTGGCATCCAATTCGCCTCCATCGTTCAAAATGTATTTACAATTACCAAAATTGGGGCCATCATCTTATTAATTTTCATCGGATTTTTTGTAGGTATTCAAAATGGCTGGATCCATTTTGATAACTTTTTCAGAACAGCTACTACCTATGATGCTGAAAAACATCAATTCATTGATATATCTTGGGGTCAATTTGCAAGTCTATTTGGCGTAGCCATGATAGGACCTTTGTTCTCCTCTTCTGCTTGGAATAACGTCACGTTCGCCAGTGCTGATTTCGAAGACCCGAAAAAGACAATCGCAAAAGGACTTGCCTATGGATCTGCGCTTGTTTGCCTATTGTATTTCTTAACCAATATGGCTTACCTGGGTATTTTGCCACTAACCGGATCCGAAACAGGTGAAACTTCTTACCTGCATGGAATCATGTTTGCAAGTCAAGATCGACTTGGATCTGCCGCTTTAGAAACCGTTTTTGGTGCCTTAGGAGCTACCATTATGGCGATTTTAATTATGATTTCTACGTTTGGATGTAACAACGGAATTATATTAGCAGGTGGTCGCTTATTTGAAGCAATGGCTAATGACAAATTATTCTTCAAGAAAGCCGCCGAAACAAACAAAAATGGAGTTCCATCTTATTCCTTACTAATTCAAGGTATTTGGGCCATCGCACTATGTTTTTCAGGCTCCTATGGAACATTACTAGATTTCACGGTATTTGCCATTCTATTATTTTACTTCCTAACCGTAATATCTGTTTTTAAGAAACGCTTAATGCAGGAATCCTTGCCAGTAAGTCAGAAAATTCTTTTCGGTGCCTATTTAACTATCCTCGTTTTAATCGCAGGTAATTTATTATATGTCAAAACCGTGTCATCCACCATCGGATTATTCCTGGTGCTTCTAGGTATACCTTTCTATTATGTTATGAAACGAAATCAGAGAATATGATTTGTTTTAAACCATTCTGCTAAACGATCGAACCACAATTCATTTGTGGTTTTATTGTTTAATCCAAATCCGTGGCCACCTTTGGCATATACATGTAAATCAGCTGTGACGTTATTGGCTGTTAAATTTTCAACGTATATCAACGAATTTTTAATCGGTACTGCTTTATCATCTGCTGCATGCACTAAAAAGGCCTTTGGTGTATAATCCGTAATTTGCTCTTCGTTCGAGAACAAATGCAAATTTTCTTCACTTGGTTTTTTACCAATTAAATTCACCATCGAACCTGAGTGCCCAAATGGTCGCATCGAAATCACTGGATATAACAAAATTTGATAATCGGGTCTTAGATTTATTCCATCATTAATTCCTGTATAATCTTGATTAAAATGCGTAGCAGCACTAGCCGCCAAATGTCCACCGGCAGAGAAACCCATGATACCAACTTTACCCACATCTACACCCCATTTATTCGCATGCTTCCGAACAAGTCGAATCGCTTGTTGGGCATCCTGTAAAGGTGCAATTCGACGATCCACTTGCCGTGTACTATCTGGAAGACGGTAATAAAGCACTAATGCATGAATACCAAGCTCATTTAATTTTTTGGCAATATCCGTTCCTTCATGTGTACTTGCTAATATTCGATAAGCTCCTCCAGGACAAACGACCACACAGGGTTTACGAGGAGCCCCACCTTTGGCTTCGAAAAAAGTATAAGTAGGTTCAGTGACATTTGAAATACGTAACATACCCCCCGTCACTTCTCCTTTTTGAACATTAGGGCCGGAAATATAATTTGGAATCGTTCCTTCGTATAAAGGCTTGACATCTTGGGACATGGCCGAATTTAATTGGGCGAAAAATAAACAAATAGCAACTTTAAGTACTTTTTTCATGAGTTAAGGTAGGTTCAGGTTTATCAGTTGTTATTAAAACAACTGCCAATAGTATAAAAAAACTAGCAAATAATAAAATCCCATGCAAGGGTTCATCCAATATTAAATTCCCTAAAATTAAAGCAATTACCGGATTAACATAAGTATAGGTAGCAACTAAAGTCGCATCCAACACTTTCGATAAATACCCAAAAACACTGTACCCAACCATGGAACCAATTAATGCCAAATAAACAAAAACCCCATAGGCCTTGAAAGGCAACTCTGTCAAATGAAACTGTTGCAAATCACCTTTCAAAAAACTAATTAGAAAAACCAATAAACCACCCGAAAGCATTTGAATGGCACATACTTGGGTAAAATGGTAGCGATTAGCTTGTCGAAATTGTATTTGAAAAACCGCGATATTCCAACCTAAAACAGCCACCATTAAAAACCCAACACCAATAAAAAATTCAGTTTCTTTACCGGCAATCGCCAATGACTTTTGGCTCATCATTAAAGCAATACCCAACAAACCCATACAAGTTCCGACTAACTTTCGAATCGAAGGTTTTCGACCAGCCATCCAAAAAAATAAAACCAATAATAAAGGTCCTAGCGCCATAAATACAGAAGAAAAACCAGAAGGAACAATGGAACCCGCGAGGGCCATACAGCCATTACCTAATGAAATCATTAACAGTCCACACAAAAAATGGGTTTTGAAATGCCCCTTTTCCATAGGTACCCAATGTTTGCCAAGAAGAGCCCAAAGTAATAATAAAGAACCTGCCACTAAATTACGACCAAATGTGATCACCAACGGAGGTAAATAAGACAATAAGATTCGAACACTTAAAAAGGTAGAACCCCAAATTAAATACAATAAACCTAATGAAATAAGTGCCGCAAGTGGCATTTTGGCCTGTTTATTCATTGGATTCTAATAAATCAGGTCTACGCGTTTGGGTCCGATAAACTGCTTGTTCATGTCGCCAAGCTTCAATTTTTTTGTCATTACCAGAGCGCAAAATTTCAGGAACCTCCATCCCATTCCACTTTGCCGGTCTCGTATAGACTGGCGGAGCTAACAAACCATCTTGAAATGAATCCGTTAAAGCGGACATTTCATCACCAATCGCTCCAGGAATCAATCGAATAATTGCATCTGCACAAACTGCCGCAGCTAATTCACCACCGGATAATACATAATCACCAATGGATATTTCTTTAGTCACATACTTTTCCCGAATTCGTTCATCAATTCCTTTATAATGACCACAAATAAAAATCATATTTTCACAAAGGCTCAATTGATTCGCCAAGCCTTGCTTAAATACGATTCCATCAGGGGAGAAAAAAATGATTTCGTCATAGGTTCGTTGTTCCAATAATGAATCTAAACACACCGACAAAGGTTCCACCGAAATAACCATTCCAGCCCCACCCCCAAAAGGGTAATCATCAATTTGCTTGTGTTTTTTTGTTGAGTAATCATGTAAATCATGCAAATGAACTTCCACTAAACCCGCCTGTGCCGCGCGCTTACAAATGGAATGGGCAAAAAAACTTTGCATCAAATCCGGAACAACTGAAATGATATCAATCCGCATGATCTTCCAAATACACTTCCAATAAACCATCTGGAAGTCGACTATGTACAATTTTATTCTTTTTATCCACCTTAGGTATAATTTCATCGGTCAACGGAATTAATACCTCTTTGCTTTTATAAATCATTATCAACACATCTTGAGCACCCGTAGAATATACCTCCTTCACAACGCCAAGTGCTCCTTTTTCCTC
>CANHCG010000040.1 GCA_947459055.1 Cytophagaceae bacterium
CATGGTGAGCACCAATAGCGTTACATACTTCTGGATGCTCTTTGTATTTCATGGCTAACTCCATGCCTAATAATGCGTGGGGTAATTCTGGCTCTTCATGCCAAACCTTACCAATATCATGCAGTAAACCAGCACGTTTCGCAAGTTTTGCATTTAAGCCTAGTTCAGCGGCCATGGTGGCACACAATTTGGCAACTTCCCTCGAGTGTTGAAGTAAATTTTGGCCATAGGAAGAACGGAAACGCATCCGACCAATCATCTTGATTAATTCAGGATGTAACCCGTGAATACCTAAATCGATCACCGTTTTTTCACCGATTTCGATAATCTCATCATCGATGTTTTTCTTCGTTTTATTCACGACCTCCTCAATACGAGCCGGGTGAATACGTCCATCTTGTACTAAGCGGTGAAGGGACAAACGAGCGATTTCTCGACGTACTGGATCAAAACCCGAAATGATGATCGCTTCAGGTGTATCATCTACGATGAACTCCACGCCAGTCGCTGCTTCGAGCGCACGGATGTTACGTCCTTCTCTTCCGATAATCTTACCTTTCACATCATCAGATTCGATGTTGAAAACAGATACACAGTTTTCGATTGCATTTTCTGCAGCGGTACGCTGAATGGTTTCGATTACGACTTTTTTCGCTTCTTTCGTTGCGGTTAATTTTGCTTCTTCGATCGCTTGTTTTACGAGTGAACTAGCTTTGCTTTCGGCTTCGGCTTTAAGGGCGTCCATGATTTGTTGGCGCGCTTCGTCTGCAGATAAATTGGCTATTTTCTCTAATTGGCTGATTTGCTGGGCCAATAATTCATCTGCTTCTGCCCGTTTTTTCTCGACATCTTCCAATTTCTTCCGGTAGTTTTCCTCCTTGGATTGGATGCTTTGTTTTTGAGATTGAAGGTCTTGCTCAGCCGCTTTTTGTTGCTCTTGTTGCTGCGCCAAAATACGCTCTTTTTCCCGAAGGATTTGCTCGTTCTCGCTGAGGATCCCTTTTTTCGCTTGGGTTTCTTCCTCGAATTGAGCACGTAGGCGTAGGAAATTTTCCTTGGCCTCTAACATGCGGTCTTTTTTTAGATTTTCTGCAGTGATCTCTGCATTTTTCAAGATGTCTTCAGCCTTTCTTTTGGCTTCATCTTCGAAATTTTTACTTGCCTTAGAAAAGAATACTTTTCCGGCAAATACGCCCCCTGCTAAGGATAACAAAGGGATTAGGATACTTAATATGCTCGACATAGAACGAATGTGTTTATTTGTACATTAGTCCCGTCTGAACCCTTCAAGGTATTAAATCGCAAACTTAGCCGTCATGGAGAGCAATTGCTCATTTTCGGCTTCCACATTGTTTAATAATTCTTTTGTTTCCGTATCAAATTTTATTCCACACATCGCCAAATCCAAGGCTACCAAAGCCATCACAGCATTGGGATCTGAATTATGGGTCTTTTCCTCATAAAATTTAACTAATCGGTTCACTAAAGACGCTGCATTTCGCACACAAGACTCCTCTTCTACATTTACCTGCAAGGAAACCGATTGAATTCCCAATAATAAGTTGCAAGGTAATTTATGACTCATGGTTTGCGTAGTTGCTCGATACAATGATCTATTTCAACAATATATTGATCTAATTTTTTCTTAAGTTCAGCAGTTGGGACCGCCGTGTTATCTGTATTAACTACAATTTTACCAATTTTATCTGATTTTTTAAAGTTTTTCTCCAATTCTTTTGCTTGATTCCGAGCTTCCATCAGCTCTTCCGACTTTAGTGTTAGAGACGCTTCTAACCTTATAATTTCCCGATTTAATTCAGTAATTGTCCCTTCCTGTTCTTGAAGGCGCGTAATCATTTGGCTGACTTTCAGTTTTAAGGCCAAATATTGTGTAACAATTTCCTGTTTCATTTCAGTAATTTACATCTTATTTTTCAATCATCTGCGGGCGACCCTTTTTCCAGGAAAATTCTTTTAAAGCAATGTATAAAATCAGTACTAGTAGCCCAACATTTCCCAACACGAATGCGTTCCATCCCAAGCCATCCCCTAAAAAATCCCCCACCCAAATACATCCAGCTCCCAACAAAATATAAAAAATACCCTCGCCCAATCGATAAGGCGTAGGATCGTATTTTTGTCCACCCAGATAACATAGAGCCATCATGACAAAACTTGAAAACAAAAAAGACCACGCACAAGCTATATATCCATACATCGGAATGAAAACGATATTTCCAGTGATGGTTAATACGAGTCCCACCAAAGTTATCATTGTTCCCATATAGGTTTTATTGGTTTTTTTAAACCAAACGGATTGGGTATAATAGACACCCAAAAATAGATTGGCCAATAGCAACACCGGCACCACCGAAATCCCCTCCCAGTAAATGGCTTTCCGCAAAAATAATTCCTTTATCCAAAATAAATTAACCGAAACGCCCACCCATAAAACCGAACAAACTACCACAAACCAATGAGTTACTAAAGCCAAATTTTTCTGGGTATTATCTGCGGAAGTCCTCCCTAAAAATAATGGTTCTGCCGCATATTTGAAGGCCTGAATGGCCAGGCTCATGAAGACGGAAAGCTTATAGCAATTGCCATAAATCCCCAATGCATCCTGCGAGGTCCGGCCGGGGTAGAAGTTGGTCGGTAAATATTCTTCCAACAACAAGCGGTCGAACATCAAATTAAACATCGCCGCCAAACTCATCAACATAATCGGATAGGCATAAATCCACAAGGATTTCATTTCCATCCAATCCCAGGTCCAGCGATAGGCTTTAAATTCAGCTTTGAGCCAATAAAATAAGCATGCATTTCCCACTAAATTAGCCAGAAAAATATAGCCTGCCCCGATTGCTGGCTGGTACAATCCCTGTAAGAAAATAGGCCCAATACCCTGCTCATGCATTGGTTTTAAGCACATGAGGAATATCAAGTTTAATCCCACATTTAGTAAAATGGAGGCAATTTTCGCTTTAACAAAGGTTTTGATTTTATTTTCTAATCGGAGTTTAGCAAATGGGATTGCTGTAATCGCATCGATGGCTAGAATAAGTGCCAGCCATTTTAAAAATATTCCTTTTTCTGAATAGCCTAGGAAGCTCATGATCGGATCAGAAAAAGCAAATAAGAGTAACGTAAAAATCCCAGAAGTGGCAATGATGGCACTTAAAATGATATTAAAATATTTGGCAGGGGCTTCCTTGGCAAATCGGAAATAAGCCGTTTCCATCCCGTAAGTATATAGGATATTGGCGATGGCCATGTAGCCATATAATTTCACATTGATGCCTAATTCGGCCGGCAAAAAAGCTTGTGTATGAACGAAAACGAGTAAAAAATTAAGCGAGCGTCCTAGGATCGTACTAAAACCATAGGTAAGAGTTTCGCCGGCTAATTTTTTTAGAATGGACATAATGGTATATTTGCCAAACTCAAAGTTACATATTTCTTGAAGAATCGCGATTGAATTTTGTAACTTGCCACCCAATCTACCATTTAATCATACAATCGAATGCGCTCAGGCCTATTTCTTCTTTTAGGATTTCTTGTTTTTTCACATATTTCCAAGGCACAATCTGTTAGTTATTATCCATTTGCGTCCCAATTAGCCATTTCTTCGAACCCAACTCAACCTGCTTGGGCCGAGATGCGGATTCAAATGAATTCGGCAACCTCTGCCTTAACGACTGAATTCGGTCCGATGCTGACCGTTAAAAAAACAAAAACGACCGCATTTTACATTGGCGGAGGGGCAAATATCGGTTGGATGTCAAATGTGATTAACAACTCATCTATGCTAAAAGGCTTTTACGGAAGTGCTGGTTTTAGGTCTTATCCTTTTGAAAAATTACCGCAAGTTGGTTTGAATTTCGAGTTCACTCCCTACACAGATTCCAAAGTTCAAACGGGTTTGTTACGCGCCTGGCTAGGATTAAGTTATCACTTTGGGGAAAATAATCTGAAAAACTAAGGTTTTTGGTAGCCAATTGTTTGGTAAAAGGTTTCTGAATAATTCTCAGATAAAGGAATGTGATTTTCCCCAATTTTGATTTTTTGATTCCGAATCGATTCTACCTTTTTTAGGGAGACAATGAATGATTTGTGAACCCGTTGAAATTCATTCGAAGGTAATTTTTCTTCAATGGACTTCATAGTCATGCGGCACACGACTGGAAATTTTTGGGTTCTCAAATGGATTTTGATATAATCCTTTAAGCCTTCAATGTATAGAATATCTTCAAGCATAATTTTCATCAAGGAATAATCCGCATGAATGAAAATGTATTCTATTTTATCAGGATTCGGGCTCTGCGCTTGCGCGAGTACTTGCTTGCTTTTGAAATAATCGAGCGCCTTGTGCGTGGATTTTAAAAAGCGCTCAAAGGAAATCGGTTTTAAAACATAATCGACGACATCTAGGTTGAATCCATCGATGGCATATTGTTGGTAAGCTGTCACAAAAATCACCATGGGCTTCTGTGTTAAACTTTCCAAAAATTGCACCCCTGTCAATCCAGGCATTTGAATATCTAAAAAAACAAGATCAACTGGATTGGTTTCAAGATATTGAATGGCTTCAAATGCATTACGACACCGTTTTTCTAATTTTAAAAAGGGAACCTTTGCGATATTATCCTCCAATAAATCCAATGCGAGAGATTCATCATCCACCGCAATACATGATAAAATGGTGGTGGGTAGGGCTTTAAATTCTTCGTTGATTTCTTCTTCCATAGCCTTAGACATGTGTGATGATTAACTCAATTTGATACGAATCGGACTCTTCATGAATCGATAAGGTATGCGTTTCTGGATACAATAGTTCTAACCGACGGCGTACATTTGCCAATCCAATGCCGGAACTATCATCCTTTTTCTCCTCGAGTTGCTTGCCTTTTTTATTTCGCACACTGAAAATTAATTGGGCTGGCGTGTCAACTAAATTGATTTCAATCGTGGGGTTTTCAATCATTCCAACCCCATGTTTGAAAGCATTTTCAACGAATGGAATTAACAACATCGGTTCAATGCTACTTGGTGTTTTACAAATATCATTTTGAAAATCAATCGAAATATCATTTCCAAAACGTAATTTTTGCAATTCAATATAACTTTCTAAATAGATGAATTCTTTATTGATATTAACTTTGGAATCATTCGTTTCATAAATCATGTAACGCATTAATTCGGATAATTTGATCACCACAGGCTCTACCATTTCAGGTTTTCTGCGAGAAAGAGCTACCACGCTATTCAATACATTGAACATGAAATGCGGGCTAATTTGAGATCTTAAAAAGGATAATTCAGACTTTAAACGCTCCTTTTCTTCCTCTTTTTTGCTTTCTTGTTCTTGGATATTATCCGAAAGGAATCGGTAACTGATTCCTACGGCTACGACGAAGAGTAATTGGAATACAATCCGTAAACTCGTTCCGCCACGTCTACCACCGCCGCGATTTCCGCCTTGGAACACATCATCAAAAAACCAAGCGAATAATTGGTCATGATACCAGACCATGAAAACGATCGAACCTAGTAAACAAATTAGATATAAGAGCGTTCCTCGGGTTTTATAAATCTTTGGAATCAGGAATTCAGTGTTGAAATAAAAGAAGGGAATATTGTGTAGGCCGAAGACCACAAAGAACAAGGTCCATTGAAAATGCCTTTGCACATCTTCAGGTGAACTTGAATTGGTATTCGGTCCCAAAAGGATCGGAATCGCCAAAAAACATATCCAAAAAAAGATATGTAATAATAAAGGTCTTAGTTTTAGGGTATTAATTGCCATTCACTTCTAAAAATGAAAATCAAATTAACACAAAATCTAGTATATTAACGGAAAATTTTCTACTTGGCACCCAATTGTGCCGATGAAAAACGAGTATTCATTGCCATCTTATACCTATTTAACCCTTGAATATGAAGAAAATACTTCTATTTCTATTTGTCCCGCTGGCTTCTTTTGCTCAGCAAATGATTCCCCTGACGGATTTGCAGGCATTTGATCAACCGAGTTCCAACTGGACCATCGAAGGGGCTATCAAATCCAATTATACGGATACCAGTTTTCAGGTTAGTTCCGGTAAAGGCGTGTTAGTAAACACCCTTCGGCATGGAAAATACAAACGTTCTGATGATCTTCGATTTAAATTAAATCATGGCGATATTCATTTCATGATGGATTTTATGTTGCCCAAAGGAGCGAATTCCGGTATTTATTTGCAAGGCCGATATGAAGTTCAATTATTCGATTCTTGGGGTAAAAAATCCCTGAAATTCGGAGATTGTGGAGGGATTTATGAGCGCTGGGATGATGCGAGAGGTAAGGGGAAAGAAGGATACGAGGGATATTCCCCGCGTCAAAATGCCTGCAAAGCACCAGGTTTATGGCAATCAATCGAAATTGATTTTGAGGCGCCTCGTTTCGATGCATCTGGCAAAAAAATCAAAAATGCTGTGTTCAAAAAAGTCATTTTGAATGGTATTCTCATTCAAGAAAATATTGAAGTTTCAGGGATGACTCGAGGCGCTTTGTTTGATAAAGAAGGCCCAGCAGGTCCGATAATTATTCAAGGAGACCATGGCCCGGTAGCATTTAAAAATATTCGCTATGAAAGTTACGATAAACCGACTGCCAGTCTCTCAAACATCTCCTATACGTATTATGAAGGAAAATTTACCGAACCCATTATTGGGGAGGCAAAGCCTTTAGTCAAAGGCAAATTAGCTGGGTTGACTTTTAAAGTAATCAAAGCTAAAAATGATTATTTAATTCACTATGTAGGAGATTTAAATGTGCCTGAAGCGGATGAATATGAATTTCAGACGCATTGGACAGGTTCAGGCGTTTTGAAAATTGATGGAAAAGAATTGAATTCGGGTTCGCATTGGTATTCTGATAAGGTGTCTATGAAAACCCAATTAAGCGCTGGAAAACACCGGTTTGAATTAATACATGTAAAGGATTTTCCTTGGGGACCCAAGGCCTTGGGTGTTTTTGTGAAGCGAATGGGTGCTCATGAAATAGCTTTTCATGATCGCACCTCGTTGCCTGATCCGGAGCCTTTGGGTTTAATCGAAGTAAAGGCATTATCAGAGCCTGTCTATCAGCGATCATTTACCTTTCATGAGGGGAAGAAAAAAACACATGTGATTCATGTGGGAGATCCTACAGGACTTTCCTATTCGTATGATTTAAAACAAGGAGCTATTTTACAAACTTGGAAGGGTTCTTTTTTAAATGCAACGCAAATGTGGCAGGATCGTGGGGAACCTCAAACGGCGGAGCCTTTGGGTCAAACAGTGTTGATGGATGGCAAGTTTCCGTTGGCTTTAAGTAGTCAAGCCCAAGGAGATTCGACCCAATTAGCCTATAAGGGCTATAAAATTATGCACGGTCGCCCAGTGTTCTATTACGAATGGCCTGCGGCGAAACTTGTGGTGGAAGATCACTTGAATCCGAATAAGCTGGGAAATGGCTGGGAGCGCACGATTAAATTAGTGGGTGCAAGTCCGATGCTTTCTTCAGTGGAGGCGGTGATTGGCAATAGCCCCGATGTGGTCGAGGTTAACCCCGGCTTAATTGCCCTGCAGGGTTCGGGCTATTATGTCCAATGGAGTAAAACGCCGGCTTTGATTTTACAATCAGGTCCAGGTAAGATGCAGGTTCGGGTACCTGTGCAAGGAAATAGTTTCACGTATCAATTGATTTGGTAATCATGAATAAGGCAATAAAACTTCAACTCAGCATCCTTTTTATTTTTGTTTCGATGGGTGCGTTTGGTCAAAAACCAAGCCAAAAAACAGAACAAGATTTTTATGAAATCAAAACCCTTCCGATTCCCAAGGATTTGTATTTGGAAGTCGGCGGATTAGCTACAATGCCTGATGGTCGCTTGGCGGTTAGTACGCGCCGTGGGGAAATTTGGATCGTGGAAAATCCTTATCAAAAAAATAGTCATCAAACCTATTATCGTCGCTTCGCCTCTGGCTTGCATGAAATTTTGGGATTGGCCTATAAGGACGGTGTTTTTTACTGTTCCCAACGTGGCGAATTAACCAAAATTACGGATACCGATCGTGATGGGGTGGCGGATTCCTATGAACCGATTTACCAATTTGAATTATCGGGCAATTACCATGAATATACCTACGGTCCGGTATTTGATAAAAATGGGGATATGTTGGTGACTTTAAATTTAGCCTGGGTAGGTTTCGGAGAGGGTAAATTTTCGAAATGGCGGGGTTGGTTAGTGAAAATCAAACCTGATGGCACCTTAGAGCCTCATTCGGCGGGGCTTCGTTCGCCGGCGGGTTATAGCATTAATGAGGAGGGGGATATTTTTTATGGAGAAAACCAGGGAGACTGGGTAGGATCTGGCCGGGTGACGCATTTGGCTAAGGGTGATTTTGCAGGAAATCCTGGGGGAATTAAATGGGCCAAAGAGCCCAATAGCCCGTTTAAATTAACCTTAGAAGAAATTCCAGATAATGGTGCACCGATGTTCGAGGCGGCAAAAAAGGTGAAGAATTTGAAATTGCCAGCCGTTTGGTTCCCGCATGCGATCATGGGTATTTCTACCTCGGATATTTTACAGGATACGACCAAAGGCCGCTTTAGTCCTTTCCCAGGGCAGTATTTCGTATCGGATCAAGGGCAATCCAAGGTGATGCGGATGTTTTTGGAAAAGGTAAATGGCGTGTATCAAGGCTTTTGTATTAATTACCGGGAAGGATTCCAATCGGGTATTTTGCGGGAGCGTTTTGGGTTGGATGGTAGTATGTTTGTGGGGATGACTTCGCGGGGATGGGGTTCAACGGGTAAGGCTGATTTTGGTTTGCAGCGCTTAGTTTGGAATGGTTTAACGCCCTTTGAGATCCATGAAATTCATGCGAAGGCGGATGGGTTTGAAATTAGTTTCACGCAGCCGGTGGATGTAAAATCAGTTAAAAATGCAGCTTCTTATGCCTTGAGGTCTTATATTTATAAATACCATCATCAGTATGGAAGTCCGATTATTGATGTTAAGGATTTGAAGATTAAGGGAATCAGTGTTTCGGCGGATAAGAAAACGGTGCGGATTGCGTTGGATGGAATTCGTCAATATTTCATTCATGAATTTGTGTTGAAAGGAATCATGAATGAGGAGGGCGAACCTTTGTTGCACGAAACAGCTTATTTTACCTTGAATCAAATCCCGGCTGGCGAAAAATTAGCGCTTAATGAAAGCACCAAAATTGTGGAGGCTAAGGTGGAAGTTGAGGTGAAAGAAGTGGGCGGTAAAAAAGAATTAATTTCAGAGGCTCAGGTCATGGCTTTGTTGAAAAAACACACCTGTTTAGCTTGCCATGCGAAAGACAAAAAAGTGGTGGGTCCATCTTATGAGGACATTGCGAAAAGAGGATATTCGAATAAGCAGATTTTGGATTTAGTCTATAAGCCTAATCCACAAAACTGGCCGGATTATGCCACTGAAATGGCGCCCATGAGTCATATTCCAGCGAAAGATGTGTTGAAAATTGCGGGTTGGATTAATTCATTGGATAAGTCGAAGGAGAAATTGCTGAATAGGGATTAGGAAGTTCGAAGGCGGATAGTCTAAGTCCGGAGCCCGGAGGCTGGAGTTGAAAAGACAGAAGGCGGGTAAGGTCGGAGCCAA
>CANHCG010000041.1 GCA_947459055.1 Cytophagaceae bacterium
CCACTTTGCTAAATTAAACATAAGGTATACTCCTGAAAATGAAGCGGTTGCCGATTTGCTAAATGAAAAAGTGCGTTCGATCGTTGTTTCTCGCGAATTAACTGCCAAAGAAAAAGAGATTTTTACGCGCGAAAAGATAAGTTATCGTAGTTTTCGTTTCGCAGCAGATGGGGTAGCTTTATTAACCAATCAAGCGAATCAAGATACGCTGATTACCTTGCCGGCTTTGAAAGGCTTATTGGACGGTAGCCTAAGGGATTGGGCCTCGATAGGTGCTAAGAAGATGAAAGGTGAGGTAGTTTTAGTCGTAGACAAGGCAAATTCGAGTAATATTAAATTCTTAATCGACCGATTAGGTATTGCGGGCTCGAAATCGCTTCGTGTTTTTGCGGCGGGCTCTAACCCCAAGGTTATCGAATATGTTAAACTACATCCCAATGCCATTGGAATTATCGGATCCAATTGGATTAGCGATGGAGATAACCCGACTTCCTTGGGTTTCATTCGTTCGGTACATGTGATGTCTGTGGCAGAAAAAGATGGATTGGATAAATCTAAATACATCCAACCATTTGGTTATAATTTGGCCTTAAAAACATACCCACTTCGTCGGGAGATAAAAATCATTTTGAAGGAATCTCACTTGGGATTAGGAACCGGTTTTGTGAATTATGTTTGCGGTGAAATGGGACAATTGATTGTTTTAAAGGCTGGCTTAATCCCACTGACCCGACCTATCACGATTCGAACCTATCAAATTAACCAATAAGAAAGAATTTGTTGATTTATTAATTCGAATTCTAAAGATTTATAATTAAATTTGTCACTCTAAATTAATTACACTTTTTAAGTAAAATATAGAACATTTCGGTGTTTTAAGCCTGAGAAAAATAATAGTTAAAAAACATTTAATAATTACAATGATGAAATTGAAATCGTGGATATTAGGAGTAGGATTATTGGTATCTAATATGATCTTTGCCCAAACTGCACAAGAGGGTATTCATTTATTAGATCGTCACCAGCCGTCTAGGGCAAAGCAAGTATTCGAGGGGTTGGTCGCTGCGGCTCCAACCGGTGAGAATTACTTCTACTTGGGGTATTTTTATTTGAACCAACGGGATTGGGCAAATGCCAAAGCTTCTTTTGAAAAAGGGAAAGCAGCGGATCCTAAAAACTATTTAAATCAAGTAGGTTTGGCTTCGATTTTGGTTGGGCAAAATAATGTTTCTGCCGCTAAAGTTGAATTCGATCGGATTTTGGCAGATACCAAATTGAAAAACATCGACGTGATGTACCGTATTGCTGAAGCCTATGCGATGTATTATGTCTTGGGAAAAGAAGATAGCTTTAATGCGAACAATAATGATCCAGGCGAAGCGATTCGTTTAATCGATGCGATTCAAGATCGTATGATGAAAGATAAGAAAATGCCTTCATCTGAGCATTACATTGTAAAAGGAGATGCTTATTTGATCAAAAATGACGGAGGTAATGCAGTGACAGCTTATGAGGCGGCTTTATCTCAAGATCCAAGAAATGTAAAAGCAAAAGTGCGTATCGGTACGGTTTATCTTCGTGGTAAAAATTACAAGGAAACGCAAGCGCGCTACAAAGAGGCGATTGATTTAGATTCAAACTATGCGCCAGGTCACCGCCGGTATGGTGAGTATTTGATCGTAGGAGGTCAATACAAAAACGCGTCTCGTTATTTTAGAAAGTATTTGGAGAAAGCAGAGGCTACTCCAGAGGTGACATTGGAAACAGCCAAGCTTTTGTTCTTGTCGAAGGATTATGAAGGAGCGATGAAATTCACCGATGAGGCGGATAAAAAAGGCGTTCGCGATAATGACATTTTCCGTATGCGTGGGTATTCGAATGTGGAGATGGGGAATTTCCAACAAGGTATTGACAATTTGGACGGCATGGTGAAACGAGGTGTAAAACCTTATTTCATGGATGATTTGTATTTTGGAAA
The DNA here is from genome assembly GCA_947459055.1 of Cytophagaceae bacterium. Taxonomy (GTDB): domain Bacteria; phylum Bacteroidota; class Bacteroidia; order Cytophagales; family Spirosomataceae; genus Aquirufa. The sequence continues at coordinate 1,979 of CANHCG010000041.1, forward strand.
AGGATATCAAGGCTTAGGCAAAGATTCGATGGCGATTGTATACATGGAAAAAGCGGCGCCTTTGGATACGAATAACAACGTATATTCTTTAATCCACGATATTCGCTACAAGCAAAAGCGCTATTCAGATGCGGCGGAAGCTGGTAAAAAAGCGATTCAATGGAAAGAGAAAAAATCTCAAACCGTGGGTTCTGGTGATTACTTCAAAGTGGCCATGGATTTATATTTAACAGCTGCTTTCATAAATAAAGTCGATACCATAGGTCGTCCTGCGATGGCGATGCGTGCCGATTCGATGTTTGCGAAAGCGATTGCCGTTAATGAAAAGTGGCCTCCGTTCTATATCAACCGGGCGAGAGCAAATAACTTGATCGATTACAATGGAACGAAATGGTTAGGTGCGCCTTTCTATGATAAGTTTATCTCCATGGTCGATCAATTGCGCGCTGAAAAAAGCACACAATACAGAGAAGATAAAAATCAATTGTTTGAGGCATACAAGTTTTTAGGAGGATATCACTTATCTGTAACGAAAGATGAGGCGAAGGTAAAGGACTTGTTTACCAAAGCCCAAGCGATTAAGGCGGATGATCCAGATATCAACGCATATTTTAATCCGGCGCCAGCCACAGCGGCACCGAAGAAATAACAAGGAAAGCTGCTCTCGAGCAGCTTTTTTTTCGTTTTTAATTTTATTTTAAGACTATGGCATACGCATTAATTACGGGAGCTAGTAAAGGAATAGGAAAGGAAATCGCGATGGAATTAGCGGATCGTGGATATGAGCTTTTGCTCGTTGCACGGAATTCCTACGAACTCCAACAAGTCAAAGAGGAAATTCAAAAAAAATATGCGGTATCTGTCGATTATTTAGTCGTTGATTTAAGTGAACCTACCGCGGTAGAACGATTGTTTACTTGGGTCCTAGAAAAGCAAATCGACTTACGCATTTTGGTGAATAATGCAGGATACGGTTTAGTTGGGGATTTTGAAACCTACAGCTTTGAGGAGCAACAGAAAATGATGCAGGTCAATATGAATGCTGTGGTGGAAGCCTGCCATCGCTTTTTTCCGATGCTTTCAGGGAAAGGTCAGGCCTATGTCTTAAACATCGCGAGTTCGACGGCCTATCAAGCGATTCCATTGATGAGTTTATATGCGGCTTCTAAAGTATTTGTTTTGAATTTTTCTCGTGGCTTATTTCATGAATGGAAAACCAAGGGAATTTCGGTGACCGCTGTGAGTCCAGGAGCGACGAGTACCTCGTTTAATGATCGGGCTAATTTACGTGAAAGCGCTCGCAAAGCGGCACAAAAAGTAACTATGAGCCCATCGGCGGTGGCTAAAATGGCGATCAATGGCATGTTTGCGAAAAAGCCAGAAGTAATTACCGGATTTATAAACCAATTAGGTGCATTTTTGGCGTGGATTGCACCAAAATCCATCAGCGAAAAAATTGCTAAAGGTATTTATGAAAAATAGGGCATGATGGAAACGCTGGGCCATTTACATCCATGGTTAATACATTTTCCAATTGGATTGCTTTTGGTAGCAAGCATTTTGATTATCTATAGTCATGTGGCCAAAAAAGAGTTTGAGTCCTTTATTCATATAGCTCTTTGGGTAGGTTTTGTGTTTTCTATCTTGGCTTCGATTTCGGGTTGGTTATTATCAAATAATTCGGAACAGGATCATCAGGCGCTTTTATGGCATCAATGGACCGCCATAAGTACTTGTTTGATTACTGGGCTTGTGCTCTTTTTCAAAAAATGGCGGTTTTATTTAAGTTTTATCTTATTTGGTGCCATTTGTTTCACAGGTCATTTAGGGTCGGTGTTAACCTATGGTGAGGGATATTTTTTGTTTGTACAAAAAAAAATAAACTCCATCGTTGGCCCGGTTATTAAGAAGTCAGTTGTGTCGGATCCGTTGATTGGCGATGATGTGGTGGAATTTAATGAACCGTTGGTTACCTCAACTGCACCCGAGGCAGTTTTGGAAGCCTTTGATGTAGGATTGGTTCAGGAGTTTCAAGCTAAACAAATTAGCCTCGTAGAGCAAGAAGAAAACCGGCTTTCTGCGAATTTTTTACATGTGAAAAATGATTTCGTTGATATTTTTCGGGAATTTCAAAAATTGGCTCCTTGGGTAGTTCAATTAAAACTGGCGAATCAAAAATCCGTCGATTTTTCTTTATTCAAGAATTTCTCAAGGCTTGAGGATGTAGATGTTTCAAAGACGAATCTGGATAATGGAGATTTGATTTATCTTCGAGAATTAAAGCAATTGAAACGCCTAAATTTAGTGGGAACCCAAGTATCAGATACTGGATTAGGTAATTTAATGGCTATGAAAAACCTAAAAAAAGTGTATGTTTGGCAAAGTTCTTTAAGCCCACAGGCATTGGAAAAATGGAAACAGGTAAATCCCGAATTGTTGATTGAGACAGGCCAATTTTCTTTTGTTAAACCGGACTCCCTTAAAACCTTGACCCGATGAAGTCATTGATGTTTTTCTTTTTTCTTGGATTCTTGGCCATTCCGGGTTTGGCAAAACCAAAGGATAAATTGAATGTGCCCTTGGATGTGGCAATGGCGATGCGCCAACTACCGGCGGTGTTGGATTTTAACATCGATGTAAAACCCATTTTGTCTGACAAATGCTTTGCCTGCCATGGTCCCGATAAGGCCAAACAAAAGGCAGGTTTGCGGTTGGACCAAGCCGAAAATGCCTATGCGACATTGCCCGAAAGTCCTGGAAAATTTGCCATTGTGCGAGGGGATATTTCGAATAGCGAGCTTGTGCATCGAATCTTGTCGAAGGACCCCAAATATGTGATGCCGGTACCTAAATCTCATTTGGATTTATCGGCCAAAGAAAAAGCAGTTTTAGTTAAATGGATTCAAAATGGTGCGGAATATAAGCCGCATTGGGCTTTTGTAAAACCGGTTAAAAATGATATCCCAACAGGTCAACGTGCCGTGGATTATTTTGTACAATCCAAATTAACTAGCCTAGGATTAGGTCTTTCGGCGCGTGCGAATCGGAATTTTTTATTGCGTCGTTTGTCTTTTGACCTGACTGGTTTACCGCCGACGCCTCAGGAAATTCACAATTTTGTAGCAGACACAAGTCCGGAAGCCTATGAAAAACAAGTGGATCGATTATTAGCTTCCCCACATTTTGGAGAGCGGATGGCGGCTGATTGGTTGGACATTGCCCGTTTTGCAGATTCGCATGGTTATACGATTGATCGAATTCGAGACATGTCACCGTATCGGGATTGGGTGATACAGGCTTTTAATCAGAATATGTCTTATGATCGCTTTATTCATTACCAAATAGCTGGTGATTTAATGCCTAATCCGACGAAAGATATGCTTATCGCCACGGCATTTAATCGGAATCATCCTCAAAATACGGAGGGGGGGATTGTTGAGGAGGAATTTCAAATGGAATATGTATTGGATCGTGTGAATACATTTGGGGATGCTTTTTTAGGTTTGTCGACAGGGTGTGCGCGTTGCCATGACCATAAATTCGATCCGATTTCGCAAAAAAATTATTACCAGTTAAGCAGTTTTTTCAATACGGTCCGTGAAGCGGGGCAGATTTCATATAATGATGATATGCCGAGTCCGACCATGTTATTGCCTACGGCTAAGCAGGAAGAGGTATTGACATTTATTAAATCGAACATTCAAACTGCTGAGGAAAAATGGCGTTCGCAACAGGTATCGGCGGATTCCCAAAAGGCTTGGATGGCAAGTATGGAGGCGCAGGAATTGATGTCTACAAAAAGCCCTTCCAAACGGGGTTTATTAGCTCATTATAGTTTTGAGGGGGCTTTGGCGTCTGCCATTCAAGCGAAAGATCTAGGAATCATGAAGCGGGAATCAGGGAAAACGGGAGATATTCCGGTTTTTGTGGCGGGTAAACAGGGTTCGGGTTTGGCATTTGACGGGGATGTGTATGTGGATTTCCAAGGGATGGGTGTTTTTAGGAAGTCTGATCCATTCACGATCGGGATGTGGGTAAACATCCCCAAAGACTTAAAAGAGGGAGTGATATTTCATAAGAGCAATGCTGAGCGTTTGTATAATTTTAAAGGTTTTCATGTGTATTTGAAAAATAATCGATTGGAAATTATGATGGCTCATACCGCTCCATCGAATGCGATTACAAAAATTACTGAGGTAGATGTTCCTCGGGATACCTGGATTCATGTAGCGCTGAGCTACGATGGCTCATCGCGTGCAGAAGGCTTTCATTTATACATGAATGGCCAAAAGGCAGAGATGGAAACGTTGGTAGATGCGTTGGACAAGGATATTATTTTTTATTCGAAGCAAGAACCGGGCTTACAGATTGGCGGTTGGTGGCGTGGCTTAGGATTTAAGGGGGGCAAAGCAGATGAGGTTTATGTGTATAATCGGGCATTAAGGCCGTATGAGTTGGCTTTGCTGGCATCTAGGCAACCGGCGTTTGATCCTCAGGACTTTTATGTTCACGTGGTGGATAGTTTGCGGCAAGTTCGTGCCGAAGAATTACGACATTGGCGAAAGGCATTGTCGGATTCAACTGAAAAAATCCAAGAATTGATGGTAATGCGGGAGATGAAGTTTCCCAAGAAAACCTTTGTATTAAAACGAGGGGTTTATGATGCACCTGGGGAGGAGGTTTTTCCAAATACCCCGGAAAAAATAATGCCTTTCCCTACTCATTTACCTAAAAATAGGTTGGGACTTGCGCGTTGGTTGACCGACTCTAAGAATCCACTAACGGCCCGGGTGGTGGTGAATCGGTTTTGGCAACAATTATTTGGACAAGGTATCGTCAAAACCTCAGAGGATTTTGGTAATCAAGGTGAAATGCCTGTTAATTTAGCTTTATTGGATTATTTGGCATTGAAATTTCAAGAAAATGGGTGGAATGTGAAGGCCTTATTGAAGGAAATGGTGATGTCAGAGACGTACCAACAAGATTCCAAAACTTCTCCTGAACTTCGTGAGAAGGATCCGGAAAATCGTTTCTTGGCCCGAGGACCTTCTGCACGCTTGTCCGCCGAAATGATGCGTGATAATGCCTTAGTAGCTAGTGGTTTATTAAACCCCCGAATCGGTGGAAAAAGTATATATCCTTATCAGCCTGAGGGGCTTTGGGAAATCAATAGCCATTCGTATAAGGCAGATACGACACAAGAAATTTATCGAAGAAGTTTGTACGTCGTGGTAAAAAGGTCGGTGCCAAATCCAACCCTAGCCACATTTGATGCGTCTGCTCGGAGTTCTTGTTTGCCTCGCCGACAAAAAACGACCACGCCATTACAGGCATTAGTTTTAATGAATGATCCGACTTTCGTGGAAGCATGTAAGGTGTTAGGCTTCCAAATGGCACAGGCCAAAAGTGCCCAAGAAGCAATAAAGGACGCCTATTTACGGGTGACTGGTAGAGAAATTAAAGCGGAGGAATTAGCCATTTTACAGCAATTACAAGCCAAAGAAATAGCAAATTTTGCGAGTAAGGGTCAGAAGATGAAAGGCCTGTTGGCCGCCGGAAGGTATAAAATCCCGAAAGAGGTTGACCCAGCGAAAGTAGCTTCCTACGCGGTGGTAGCCAGTGTGATTATGAATTCAGATGCTAGTATAACGAAAAGATAAGCCATGGAAGATCATAAAAGTCCTTTTCGTTTGAACCATCCGGATTTAGAAGCCTTGAATCGAGGCTTAGACCGACGGAATTTTTTACAAAAAACTGCCATGGGTTTTGGCGCCTTGGCTTTGCAAGGCCTATTTTTAGGAAATGAGGCAAAGGGCGCAAGTCTCCAAGAACAAATCATGGAGGCATTACCGCGCATTGCACCTAAAGCCAAACGGGTGGTGTATTTGTTTATGAGTGGAGGTCCGTCGCAATTTGAGACTTTTGATTATAAGCCGGAACTAACTCGTTGGATGGGGAAGGACCTACCTGATTCCATTCGCCAAGGCCAGCGACTAACTGGTATGAGTGCAAATCAGGCTATTTTGCCCGTCGTTCCTTCGGCGTTTGGATTTAAGCAGTACGGAAAAAGTCGTACCTGGGTATCTGATTTATTGCCTTACACAGCCCAAATGGCTGATGATTTGTGCATTATAAAATCCATGTTTACGGAGCAAATTAATCATGACCCCGCCATTACTTTTTTCCAAACGGGCCATCAATTGCCCGGAAGGCCCTCCATCGGATCTTGGTTGAGTTATGGCTTAGGTAGTGAAAATAAAAACCTACCTGCCTTTATAGTGATGGTGTCCAAAAATGCTTCGAAGGATCAACCTTTGTATGCGCGGCTTTGGGGTAATGGATTTTTACCATCCGAACATCAAGGCGTTCAATTTAGATCGGGCAAGGACCCCGTATTATTTTTGAATAATCCGGAGGGATACGAGGGCTCGGATCGTAAGGAGATGCTGGATTATCTCCAACAATTAAATGCCTTTCAAAATGAAACCTGGGCTGATCCCGAGGTAGACGCCCGTATTTCGCAATATGAAATGGCCTTTCGCATGCAAACCTCGGTGCCTGAAGTGATGGATGTCTCGGATGAACCGGATGAGGTATTTGATTTATATGGGCCAGATAGTCGGGATAAAGGAAGTTTTGCGGCCAATTGCCTCTTAGCTCGGAAATTGCTCGAGAAGGATGTGCGCTTTGTGCAATTGTATCATCAGGGTTGGGATCATCACGATAGCCTACCCAAAAATATTATTAATCCGTGTAAACAAACAGACCAAGCATCAGCGGCATTATTGATGGATCTGAAGCGAAGAGGTATGTTAGACGATACGCTTGTGATATGGAGTGGCGAATTTGGCCGAACAGTATATTCGCAAGGAAAATTATCCCCCACGGGATACGGCCGCGACCACCACCCTAAATGTTTTAGCATGTGGATGGCAGGCGCAGGGGTTAAACCAGGCACCTACGGTGAAACGGATGACTTTAGTTATAATATCGTCAAAGATCCGGTGCATGTCCATGATTTTCAAGCTACTCTACTTCATTTGATGGGAATCAATCATGAGGAATTGATTTACAAATACCAAGGCCGACGCTTCCGTTTAACGGATGTCCACGGCAAATTGGTTTCCGGTATCCTTTCATAAGATTTAGGGATTTAATAAAAGAACTTTGGATGTTTGGTAGTCTGGACTGTTTAAGCGGAGCACAAATTGCCCTTGTTTCATCCCTGAAATATTAATTTCCATTCGATCCTTCGAATCGGGGAATTCCCAGGTTTGAAGGATGATTCCTCTGAAATCGATAAGGGACAAGGTCCCTTGCCGAATGTCTTTCCAGATTTCGATGTTGATTTTTTCACCAGTACTTGGGTTCGGATAAACTGAAAACCCTTCATGTTCCTCCTGAATTTCATAATGTATTTTTGCATGAGGTGACCAGCATTGGATCGTAGGGTTCTTTTCTAAAAAATAAGTTTTTTTTGCACGTGCATAGTAAATTCCCGAGCCATACGTTTTTATTTTGGCACTTGTGTCAACGAGAAACCTGTCTTTCCAGGTCCATTCATAAGCGGATACCTCATTTGAATTTTGGGCTTGCAGAAAAAATGAACCTACAGGAAATAAGATAGGCAGTTCCGGTTTAGGTCGATTGTAAATGAATACATCATCACTC
>CANHCG010000042.1 GCA_947459055.1 Cytophagaceae bacterium
AATTTTATTACCTAAACACGCTAACTCAGCCGATCCTGCGTAAAGACTATTTTTAGCATTTATTTGATAAGCTTTAACACTACCTTTTAAATTTGGGAGGGAGGCTTGACCAGGAGAATTTGTTGAGAACAAGTGATAGATTACATCTGAACCAAAAAATTCATCAGCAAAAAGTAATAAAGAATTTGAATAGGAGCTAAGCTCAACTCCTTTAAAATCAATAAATATGGCTAAATTTTTCATGGCTAAAATTGTAAATCTTGTTTTAAATAATCGACCAACATATTTAATTGATCCGAAGGAATCATCATTTGTTTCCGATTCGTTTCATTAATAACTTCTGAAACATGGACTTGACCGGATGAAATTGAAGGGAATATAATTTTTATTTCTTTAGTCCGAGCCGTCATAATTCCACGCATAGATGGAATCTTCCATTCGGCAATGGGTTCTTGGCATCCAAGTACAGCAGGTAGGTTACACGAAACGACAGCTTTTCCACCATCAATTTCAACTTCAAGGTTCAATTGAGTACCTTCAACATCCAAGTGCATAACCGGTGAAAAATGGGTCATTTGGAGTAAACCAGCTAATATTCCATGGGTTTGACCACTGTTGTAATCGATGGCTTCCTTACCCATTAAAATTAAATCAAAAGGATTTGAATGAACATAAGTAGCAATTTCCTTGGCTAATTGAAGTGAATCTTTGGCAACTCCATCGATTCGAACAGCTGAATCTGCACCTAATGCTAAACATTTACGTATCAATGGCTCAGATTCAGCTGAACCCATATGTAAAACAACAACCTCAGCACCTAAAGATTCTTTTAATTCAATCGCACGAGACAAGGCGTAATCATCATAAGGTCCAACAATATAAGTTAATCCTTGAGAATCTATAAAACCTTTTGACGAATCTATGCTAATTTTGGAAGTTGTGTCGGGTACGACAGAAATGCAAACTAATATTTTCATACTTTTGAATTTGTTATGCAAGCATACTATATTTTTTTAACTCTTCCAAAATGAATCGTAAAGAATTTTTAAAATCTGAAATTGAACATAATCCTAGCGATCCATTAAACTACTATATGCTGGCATTGGAATACAAAAAAGAAGGGGATAAGGCCTTAAGTACAAGCCAATTTGATCATTTAATTGAATTATACCCGCATTATTTACCTACTTATTACACCTACGGGGCCTATTTAATTGAAATAGGAGAGGAAGATAAGGCAGAACAGATATTAATGAAAGGTCATTCGCTTGCCTTGGAAACTGGTCAAGAAAAAATGGCGAAAGAAATACAATCCTTATTAGAATTGTATTTCTAATTAAGCGTAGAGAACCTCTTCCAAATCCTTTTCTATCTTTAAATTATCAATAATGAATTTTTGGCGCTCTGGGGTATTTTTACCCATATAATAACTTAGCAATTGCTGGATGGTGAAATCCTTAGCCAAAATAACCGGTTCTAATTTGATATTTTCGCCAATGAATGTCCCGAACTCATCAGGTGATATTTCTCCTAAACCCTTAAATCGAGTGATCTCTGGTTTTGGACTTAGTTTTTCAATAGCATTTTTTCTTTCTTCTTCGGAATAACAATAAATGGTTTCTTTCTTGTTCCGCACCCGAAACAAAGGAGTTTCTAAGATATAAATATGCCCATTACGAACTAAATCGGGAAAAAATTGGAGAAAAAATGTCAGAATAAGTAAACGAATATGCATGCCATCAACATCGGCATCGGTTGCTATTACAATTTTATTATACCGTAAACTATCTAAAGAGTCTTCAATATCAAGGGCATGTTGCAATAAATTGAACTCTTCATTCTCGTAAACAATCTTTTTCGTCAGACCAAAACAATTTAAAGGCTTGCCTCTCAAACTAAAAACAGCTTGGGTTTGAACATCTCGAGACTTGGTAATACTTCCACTCGCGGAATCCCCTTCTGTAATGAATAATATAGTATCGTGCTTTGAATCTGATTTCTCATCCGAAAAATGAATCCGGCAATCCCTTAATTTTTTGTTGTGCAAGTTTGCTTTTTTAGCACGTTCATTGGCCAGTTTTTTGATACCCGCAATATCCTTTCGCTCGCGCTCTGACTGCAGAATGCGTTTCAATATGGCATCTGCGGTACTCGGATTTTTATGTAAAAAATTGTCTAATTCAGTTTTTACGAAATCGCCGATAAAAGAACGGATAGACGTTGAATTAGAATCCGGAGAAATCGTGGTGGAGCCTAATTTTGTTTTTGTCTGCGATTCGAAAACAGGTTCCTGCACACGGATCGCGATGGATCCAACAATACTTGCCCGAACATCAGATGGATCAAATTCTTTTTTATAAAACTCTCGAACAGTTTTAACAATGGCCTCTCGGAATGCTGCCAAATGTGTTCCTCCTTGAGTCGTATTTTGACCATTGACAAAGGAATAATACTCTTCTCCGTATTGATTATTGTGAGTAATGGCTAATTCGATATCATTGCCTTTTAAATGAATAATCGGGTATCGATTCTCCTCCGTGTTGGTCTTCTTATTTAATAAATCTAATAGTCCATTTTGTGAAAAATACTTTTCCCCGTTAAAATTAATAGTCAATCCTGCATTTAAATAGGCATAATTCCAGAAAAGAGAATCGAGGAATTGGGGTATAAAATGGTAATTCTTAAAAATTGAATTATCCGGTTCAAAGATGACATGCGTGCCACTTTTAGCCGTTGAACTCTCAGTTCCTTTCGATTCAGTAAGTAATTCACCTTTACAAAATTCGGCCCATTTAGTTTGTCCGTCTCGGTAAGATTGAACTTTAAAATAATTTGAAAGCGCATTGGTAGCCTTGGTTCCTACGCCATTTAGCCCGACAGACTTTTGGAAAGCGCCTGAATCATATTTACCACCGGTATTTATTTTAGAAACACAATCAATGACTTTGCCCAAGGGGATACCGCGACCGTAATCACGTACCTCTACTTTATGATCGGAAATTTTCACATCAATGGACTTCCCATTGCCCATCATGTGTTCATCAATGGAGTTATCCATGATTTCCTTGACCAAGACGTAAATTCCATCATCAACCGAAGAACCATCTCCCAATTTTCCGATGTACATACCTGGTCGCAAGCGAATATGTTCTTTCCAGTCCAGTGAGCGAATGCTATCATCGTTATAAATAGGAGGGGTATTTTGAATCTCTTCCAAGGCTAATCGTTGAAATTAAATGAGTGGGATATTTTTAAACTTTCCATAAAGTTAAAGATTATTGAGGTTTTTTTTTAATTTTGCCTTCTTGAAATATTATAATTTTTGCAATTATGGTGAATAAGCTTTTACGTATATTCATAATTTGTAATTTGTTTTTTCAACTCGGTCATGCACAAGTTATGCCCATTGGAATCCAAATCCCAAATCAATTTAGACCTTCTGGCGTTCCAACGAATCAAGCAACAGGTAGTAATCAAGTAAAACCTCGCATCGTTACGGTGTCAAAAAATGAAAAAAGGACTTCAGATAGTTTAATTACAAGTCGTCAGATTGTCGAAAATACGAATTTCGAAAAGAAGGATACAGCATTGGTTAGTTTGCGAAAGAAAATTTTCGGATACTCCATTTTTAACAATAAAGTGGGGGTATTTGAGCCTAATTTGAAAATTGCCACACCAAAAACTTATGTAATTGGTCCTGATGATGAATTGATCGTGGATATTAATGGTTATTCAGAGGAGCATTATAACCTAACAGTGAGCCCAGATGGATATGTCAAAATTAATCGGATTGGGAATGTTTATGTGGCAGGGTTAACAATTGAAGAGGCTAAAGCACGCATTATTCATAAATTATCACAGATTTTTGTGGGCCTTCGTCGGGAAGGAAGCGGTCCTAGTTCTACAAATTTATACGCCACTATCTCTTTAGGGAATATTCGAACGGTTAATGTAAGTATTCAGGGTGAGGTGATGTTTCCTGGCACCTATTCAGTTTCTTCATTATCCCGAGTAATGAATGTTTTATACTTAGCAGGTGGCCCTAATGAGCGTGGAACCTTTCGTAATATCCAAATTATTAGGAATAAAAAGGTGGTAGGTACGATAGATTTATATGACTTTTTGACCTCTGGGATTCAAAAAAATGATATCAATGTTCAAGACCAGGATATTATTAAAGTGGGAGTATATGAAAACCGAATAGAGTTAAAAGGAAGTTTTAAACGCACAGGCTTGTTTGAGGTGAAACCTAGTGAAAACTTGGCTCATGTCATTCAGGAATTAGGCGGGGGATTTGATAATGGGGCTTTTAAAGATTTAGTAAAGATTACGCGTTATACAAATCGAGAACGAAAACTAATTGATTTAAGCATGGATTTAGCTACTTCATTTTCTCCACAGAGTGGAGATGAAATAGTAGCTGAGGCAATATTTGAAGGCAGATTCGAAAATAGAGTTACTATTGCGGGTGAGGTTTTTAGACCAGGTAATTTTAGTTTGGAAAGTAATCCTAGTCTTTTGAAGTTAATTCAACGAGCTGGGGGTGTAAAGGAAAATGCATTTTTAGAACGAATCACGATTGAAAGAATAAATGATGACTTGAGTCCTGTTAATTTATCGGTTAATTTAAAGGATTTGTTGGCCGGCAAGGTTAAAGACATAATTTTAAAACGAGAGGATAAAGTTTCCGTTTTCAGCATTTTTGATTTAAGGGAGAATTATACTGTTACTATTCGCGGAGAGATTAATCTAAACAAAGAGAAATTAGATAATTCTAGTTCTTCAAGTACAAAATTAGAAGTTCAAGATGCTCAAAATTCAGCCAAAAATACTTTGGAAGAAGATGTGGCAGGAAAAGGACCTATAAATGATACGGATAAAACCAATTTGAAATTAGTTTTGCCGTTTGTTGAAAAAATGACCGTTGAAGATATTATATTAAAAGCTGGCGGTTTAAAAGAATCTGCAGCCACCGGCTTTGTTGAAATAGTAAGACGAAAAAAGAATATAGGGCTTGATAATCCTGATTTAGTAAATTCTCAAATTGCCGAAATTATACGTTTTTCAATAGCTAAAAATTTGTCATTGGATAAATCTGCTTCGACTTTTGAGTTAATGCCATTTGATGAGGTATTTATTCGTTCATCTCCTAATTATGAAACACAGCAATTCGTTTCTGTTAAGGGGCAAGTTTTATTTCCAGGGGTTTATGGGATTGAGAAAAAAGATCAGCGGTTAAGTGAAATAATTAGTAGGGCAGGAGGCTTAAATAAACAAGCTTACCCTGAGGGAGCACGATTAATTCGTAAAATAATTTTATCTGATACAGAAAAAAATCGCAAGAAGGAACAATTGGAGGAAATAGCGGACAATTATGACAATACTACAATTAAAAACGATCCTGTTTTAAACAAAGAATATGAGACAATTGGGATCGATTTAGTGCAAGCTATTGAAAATCCATTGGGTGAAAATGATTTGATTTTAAATGACGGGGATTATGTAGAAATACCTAAAGAACCGCAAACTGTTAAAATTTCAGGAGAAGTATTATATCCTAACAGTGTTAAGTATTTAAATTCAAAAATCTTTAGTGATTATATATCAGAAGCTGGTGGATATACATCTAATTCAGTTCGTAAGCGCGCCTATGTATTATATTCAAATGGTTCAGTGAAGCGAGTAAAAAGCTTTTTATTTATGAGAATCAATCCTAAAATTGAAAAGGGAGCGGAAATAATCATACCTGCAAAGAGTAAAAGTGTGAATTATAGCCAACAAATAATTTCCCTAGTTTCTGTACTTACGGGTACTGTTACTAGTATTATCGGAATTATCACCTTAATTAAAGCAACAGCTAATTAATATGTCACAATTAAGACAAGATCAATTTTCCGTAGAGGCTTTTTTGTTAAAAGGCTTAAAGTTATTGCCCTTTCTAAAGAAGCATTTCAAATTTATTTGCATCGGTGTAATACTAGGCGGGGTAATTGGATTTGGCATTGAGATTTATCGTAGTAAGAATTTATCTCATACCTCCGAAATTGTTTTTATTTTAGATAATGAAGGCTCCAGTGGCGGCGGATTATCTGATATAGCAAGTACACTTGGCTTAGGTGGATTTATGGGTAATTCTTCTATGTTTTCAGGAGAAAATTTTAAAGAATTATTGAAAACCAAATCTTTATATAGAAAGGCCCTTTTAACAGAAGTGGTAATAGATGGCAAAAAAGATTTATTTGCTAATTTTTTCTTGAAAAAATGTGATTTAGCGGAACATGAGTGGGACGAATTATCCCCAGAATTTTTATCATATCGATTTAAAATTAAAGATATAAGTCAATCTGATATTCAAGATCGCAATATTTTAAATGCGATTTATGAATATCTAAATAGCAAGACTGTCATTGATGTCGAGAATCCCAAATCTAGTTTTCAAACACTAACAGTTGAAACTAGAAACGATACCTTGTCTTATGTTTGGTCTAAATTATACTTGAAAACTGTAACTGATTTTTACATTGCCAATAAGACCAAAAAATCGAAAGAATTGTTGGTTATTATGGATAAACGGGTTGATTCGTTGCGTTCTGCATTATATTACACGCAAGGGAAGTTAGCTAACTATAATGATCAGAATCAACAAATCATTTACCAGCGAGCTCGAGTAATCGCTGATCGATTACAAATGAATTCGACTCAATTACAGACGATGTATTTTGAAGCGGTACGAAATTATGACAATTTGAAGTTCTCTTTAATCAAAGAATCTCCACTTTTTACAATTATTTCAGATACAGAATTGCCCTTGCCATTTGAGCCATACCGTTGGGGTAGGGTAACGATCATTGGGCTACTTTTAGGATTTTTCTTAAGCTGTTTTTATTTGTATTTAAAACAGATTTACGATCATAGTAAAGAATAAAATGGGGATCATACAACGTTTCAGTACGCAATTCAAAGAAATACTGCATGACTCTGAATTACTGTTAATTTTAGCCAAAAGGGATATTTCTGTTCGGTATAAACAAACGTATTTGGGGATAAGTTGGGCCATTGTTCGTCCTGTATTGACCATGTTAGTGTTTTTATTTGCATTTAAAAATGTAGCTAAAATTCAGGATTTATCGGGTTATCCGATTCAATTAGTGATCTTTTCTGGTATTTTGTTTTGGAACTTATTTTCTACCACCTTTCAATCAGTCAGTAATTCCATTCTTACCAATGGAAATTTAATAAGTAAAGTATATTTCCCACGCTTAATCATTTGTTTATCTTCTACCGCAGTATCGTTGGTCGATTTCTTTGTTGGCTTAATCGTTTACCTTATTTTAACTTTTGCCTTAGGTCACTCCATAAGCATTCATATCATTTTTTTGCCAATTGCTTTGATTTTGACTTTACTTTCTAGCTTAGGATTTGGTATTTTGTTTGCTTCATTTTCAGTTAAGTATCGAGATTTATTACAGTTAATACCCCTGGTTGTTCAATATGGATTTTTTGTAACTCCCATTGTGTATACATCTCAAAGTTTAATTGATTCAAAATGGTTTATTTATTATTCTATCATAAACCCCTTAGCCGGATTAGTTGAATTTTTTCGATTTGGGTTGATCGTTGATTACCGATTGTTCAATATAAATATTTTATTGATATCGATTGGAAGTACTTTGTTTATATTTCTGTTAAGTTTATTTGTTTTTCATCGCCGGGAGGATTCATTTGTAGATCATTTATAATATGCAAGTAATTAGCGTTACTTCTGTTTCCAAAAAATACAAGGTTTATAAAAACCCTGGTCCTGTTTCATTGAAAAATGGTATTCAGGAAATATTTAATAATAAAACGAAGCAGGAATTTTTGGCAATCAATGATGTTTCATTTTCGTTAAATTCAGGAGATAAGTTAGGGATCGTCGGGAATAATGGTGCGGGGAAATCTACGCTGTTAAAAATATTAAGTAGAATAACAAAGCCAACTACAGGTACTATTTCCGTTCAAGGAAAAGTAGCTAGCTTATTAGAAGTAGGCACTGGATTTCACCCTGAATTAACTGGAAGGGAAAATATATTTCTAAATGGTGCCATTTTAGGCATGAAGAAGAATGAAATAACTGCCCAATTTGATGAAATTGTTGATTTCGCGGGTGAACAAATCATTCGATTTCTTGATACACCTGTCAAGCGTTATTCTTCAGGAATGTATGTTCGTCTTGGATTTGCTATCGCTGCACATTTAAACCCGGAAATTTTGATTATTGATGAGGTGTTAGCTGTCGGTGATGCTGATTTTCAAAAAAAATCGCTTGGAAAAATGAAAGAGGTGGCCTCCAGAGAGAAAACCATTTTATTTGTCAGCCATAATTTAACTGCAGTAGCTAATTTATGTAATAAAACACTGCATTTAGAAAAAGGAAAAGTCAAAGATTTTGGAGATACAGGTAAAATTCTGACTTCTTACATGGCAGCATTACAAAATAATGTATTCGAGCACCAGTATGACAAGCCCGAAAATGCACCAGGAAATGATTTAATTCGATTGAAATACGCAAAATTGTCCCCTATATTACAAGAAGATCAAACCTATTGGGATATACGTCATCCATTTAAAATCGAATTTGAATTTTGGAACTTAGGGAATACTCAGAATTTAAATATCAGTTTGCATGTTTTTGCGAGTACGGGAGAGTGTATTTTTAATGTTGGGACAGAATCAATAGCCTGTAAATATGGGTTAATTCGGGCTAATCTAGAGGTCCCTGGCAACTATTTAAATGATGGGAATTATGTAGTATCCTTTATGATTGTCAAGGATAAATCTATCATTTTATACAATTTTGAAGAAGTATTTAATTTTGAAATAGCAGATTTTAGAGAAGATACCACATGGTACGGTAAATGGCCAGGATATGTACGACCTTCCTTTTCATTTCCAATGGAACAAATCTCAGAAACCATTTAAATGATATACGTAACAAAATCCTTCCTGCCTGATTTAAAGGAGTATGTCAGTTACCTAGAGCGTATTTGGCAATCAAATCATTTGACAAATGACGGTCCTCTTCTGCTCGAATTGGAAAAAAAATTAGCTGAGTTTTTGGAGGTCGAGCATTTGCTTTTTGTCACTAATGGGACCATCGCACTTCAATTAGCCATCAAAGCTTTAAATTTAAGTGGTGAAGTCATTACCACGCCCTTTTCCTATTGTGCAACTACAAACGCACTCATTTGGGAAGGTTGTAGCCCGGTATTTGCCGATATTGATCCCTTAACATTGACGGTAACGAGTAAAGAAATTGTTCAAAAATTAACACCTAATACCAAGGGAATTTTAACAACGCATGTGTACGGGAATGCAGGTGATTTGGGAGATCAAGAAAAAATAGCCCAACAATATAAGATTCCTTTAATTTATGATGGTGCCCATGCATTTGGGGTTCGAGTCAATAATAAGTCTATATTTTCCTATGGTACCGTTAGTACCTGTAGTTTTCACGCTACAAAAATTTTTCATACCGTGGAGGGTGGTGCAGTAATGACAAATGA
>CANHCG010000043.1 GCA_947459055.1 Cytophagaceae bacterium
ATTCATGGTTTTAGTTTTCTTCGTCCATCATACTGCGACGTTGTTTGGCAGCTTGTTTGGTTGTTTTAAATCGGTAATTGAATGTCAAATTCACTTGGGTTAATCGGCCTTGGCTTTCTGTACGGGTATAAAAACCTGTCCCCATGAATTCAGACCGCATGATACGCGAACTAAACACGTCTAAGACGTTCAGGGTAAAGGTTCCGTTGCCACTCATAACATCTTTGCTTGCCGAAAAATCCATCCAGGTCATGTATCCACGTGAACCTTGGGGTGTTTTTTGGGGTGCTTCATAATTAGCCCGCACTTGCGCATCAATTCCCGCCCCTAATTTAACACGAGAAGTGTGACGAACAAACCAAGAATAGGTATCTGCATAAAAATTTGTCCCTAAATTTCGTGCATCGGTGATGGCTCGGAAAAGATTTAGGCTGAGATCGGCCTTCCAAGCCTTTGTTAGATTGTATGAACCAGTCATTTCGGCACCCATGGATTGCATATTGGCAAAATTATAAGGCAATCGTTTGCTATATCCATTCTCGTCTACCGTCCGAATTTGATCGATTTTACCGGTAGTATTCCGATAATACAAAGAAGAACTGATGCTTCCATTCGTTAAAAACTTCAAGTGTCCGAAATCGAAGGAATCAGTGAATTCCGGATTTAAATCGGGGTTTCCGGAAAAATAGTTTCGGTTATCAGAATAGGTTACGAAGGGACTTAATTCATTGTAGGTAGGCCGACGAACACGTCGAGAATAGCCTAATTGGAACGAACTTTCTGGATTCAATGTGTAGGTTAAATGCGCGCTAGGGAACAAATTCGCATAATTTCTCGGATTCTTTTCTTTGGTTTGAATCAATTCCGTTTGAATGTCAGTTAGCTCACCACGAATTCCGATTTGATAAGAAAATTTATTCATCTTATTCCCTATAATCGCATAGGCGGCTGAAATGTTCTCCGTGTAGACAAATTTGTTTTGTAAGCCGGGTATCACAGTGAAAGTTCCGCTGGGTTGTTTTTCGGTCACAATGTAATCATTGATCATATCGCGAAAGCTAGTTCGAAGACCGGTTTCTACTTTGGCATTTTTACCGATGGGGTTAACGTAATCAGCTTGTAGGATCCATTGCCGCTCGAACTCATCGTTTAAGGCTTTTTGTATTTTTGAATTTTCGGCCCAAGGGCTTCCATCGGCTTTTTTACTCACTTGGGTATAGAGCTGATCGGATTGTTCCCAATAGTCCAAATAGCGTAAATCAGCCGTAAATTCTTTTCCTTTTTTTGCAAAGGATTTTTTAAAAGTTAGGGCATATTCGGCATTTGGTTCGGCTTCTTTCTCATCTTGTTGGCGATCCGTGATGGCATAGATGTTTGATCTGCTTTTTAGATAATCGTCGTAATGGAAGTCGGAAATTCGACGTACATCTGTTCTACGAAAGATATAAGAACCGGTTAAAATTGTTTTTTCATTAAAGAAATAATCGGCTCCTCCTCGAATATTATTCACGGCACCGGTGACATTGTTGGAATTTCGTTGTTGGGTATAATTGGTTTGATTGCCGGTATAAATTTCTTGGTAGATATTACTTCTTCCGGGTGAACGGCGGTAAAATAGGCCGTAATTTAAGAAAAAGTTGAACTTATTCTTTCGGTAATTGACAATTGCCGTTCCACCAAAATTTTCCGGATAGCCCAATGTGGTCTCAAATGCGGCATTAAATCCTTGAGTTGTATTTTTTTTCAAGACAATGTTAATGATACCGGCCATTCCTTCTGCTTCGTAGCGGGCGGAGGGATTGGTGATGATTTCAACTTTGTCGATAAGATTTCCTTGTAGCGAGGATAAACCTCCTCCGCTGATGCCGACCATCGTTGAGGGTTTTCCATCCACTAAAATTCGGACATTTTCACTGCCTCGAAGTCGGACGGCTCCTTCGCCATCTACTTGAACAGATGGGAGGTTGCCAAGAATTTCGGAAGCGGTGGCTCCTTTATTCGCCAAATCTGTCCCTACATTAAATATTCGTTTATCCAAAGCCAATTCCATACTGGCTTTTTGGCCTTTCACGGTCACTTCTTCGAGTGTTTTGGAGGAGGTTTTGATATTTATTTTGCCGAGAGCGATACTATTTTGCTCTTTCGAAATCTGAATATTGGCTTGTTTGTAGGGTTCGAATCCTACGCTTTCGATGATGATTTCATAGGTTCCATAGGGCGCCTCGATGCTGAATTGGCCTTTTTCATTGCCTATTCCGCCGGAAATTACTTTGGCGGGTTCTCCACCCATGAGGCGAATGCTGGAAAATGGGATATTTTCTTGACTGCTTGTTTCAACGGTTTGTCCGGTGATTTTTCCTTTAGGTCCCGATTGGGCTTTTGTTAACTGAAAACTTAGGATTGCTAAAGAAAAGAAAAGGTAGAATGGGTATTTCAAAATAATAGGTTTAAATTAATCTTGTAAACTTAAAAAGAATTTTTGCTTATAAATATACCCATTCGTTATGAAGTCTATTTTTACCTGTGTTTTCTTGTTGTTTTCGGGGCTTTTATTTGGACAATCGTCGGCAGATATTCTCAGGTGGAAGCAATATTCGAAACGGACGACGATTTATCGGGATTCTTTTGGTGTTCCACACATTTATGGAAAAAAAGATGCGGATGCTGTATTCGGTTTATTGTACGCACAATGCGAGGATGATTTTTCACGAGTGGAAATGAATTACGTCGAAAAACTAGGCCGCATGGCGGAGGTAAAGGGTTCGAGTGCTTTGGCATATGATTTATATATTCGATTGATTATCGACCAGGATGCGGCCAAAAAAGAGTATGCCCGGGCGCCTGAATGGCTAAAACAATTATTACGGGCATATGCGGATGGCATTAATTATTATCTCTATAAACATCCGGCCACGAAACCTGCCTTATTGACTCATTTTGAGCCTTGGTATCCCCTATTATGGACAGATGGAAGTATCGGCGCGATTTCCACGGGTGATGTGACCGAGGTGGAAACGGGACAATTTTACGGTTTGACTAAACCCATTGTTTCAATTTTGCCTAAAAAGTATCAGGATCCAGAGGAAAAATTGACCGGTTCTAATGGATTTGCGGTGGGGCCTTCCCTATCTAAGTCGGGCCATTCGATGCTTTACATTAATCCCCATGTGACCTTTTATTTCCGACCAGAGGTGCATGTGGCGAGCGAAGAAGGATTACATAGCTATGGGGCGGTGACCTGGGGTCAATTTTTCGTATATCAGGGATTTAATCAATATGGGGGTTGGATGCATACCTCGAGCCAGGTTGATGTAGCGGATGCTTATGTGGAGACAACGCGGGACTATCGGGGCAAAATGCAATACTTTTTCGAAGGAAAATGGCATTCTATGGCGGAAAAGAATATCAATGTGCGGGTCAAAGGAGAAGTGAAGCCGATTTCGGTGAAGGCCTATTTCACGCATCGGGGTCCGGTATTGGCGAAGCGGGATGGGAAATGGATATCGGTTCGGTCGTTTAATCGGTCGATGACGAGTTTAATTCAAAGCTGGGCGCGTACGAAAACCAAAAGTTTCTCGGATTTCAAGCGTGTCATGGAGATGCGTGGCAATACATCGAATAATACGGTATATGCGGGCCAAGATGGACAAATTGCCTATTGGCATGGAAATTTTGTGCCCAAACGAGATGCATCCAAGGATTGGGGGCAGGTGCAAGATGGGCGATATGCGAAAAATGATTGGCAGGGATTACATAAATTGGATGAGATTGTTCACGTCTATAACCCTAAATCAGGTTGGATTCAAAATTGTAATTCCACACCCTTTACCGTTTCGGGCGCTTCGAGTCCACGTAGACAAGATTTTCCGATCTATATGGCTCCGGATGGTGAAAATTTCCGTGATCGGAATGCGGTACGTTTGTTTAATCAAGTGGAAAAATTAGATATTGATGGATTAATAGCCCTGGGATATGACCGGAAATTAATGGCATTTAGTACGATGATTCCTGCGATGCTGAAGAAAATAGATGGAATAGGTAATTTGTCTGAGCTTGACAAACAACAATTAAAAGAGCCGTTGGACACGCTGCGTCGTTGGGATTATCAAGCCAGCGTGCATTCGATCGCCCAGACCTTAGCTGTTCGCTGGGCTCAGAAAATGATGCCGAAGGTTCCTAAAGCGATTCAATCAGGGGGTGAGACGGATGTGGTTATTAATTTAACACAATTCGCGGAATCTGGCGATGCGCTGATGCAAGCGAAAGCTTTAGTCGAGGTAATTCATGAATTAACAAGCCAATGGGGTACTTGGCAAGTCAAATGGGGCGAAATGAATCGCTTTCAGCGCATTTCAAATCAGGATCCTGCTGAATTTAAGGATGAGGAGCCTAGCTTGGCCGTACCCTTTACATCATCGGCTTGGGGCCAATTGCCCTCCTACACCTCCAAATCATTCCATGGGTCTAAAAAATGGTATGGTGTAAATGGAAATAGCTTTATTTGTGCGGTAGAATTTGGACCTAAAATCGTGGCAAAAAGCCTTTTAGCGGGCGGAGAAAGTGGTCAGGTTGGAAATCCACATTTTTTTGATCAGGCGAGCATGTATTCGGAAGGTAAATTCAAACAAGTTCTTTTTGATAAAAAAGATGTTGAGGCGCAGGCACAAATTAAATATCATCCTTGATTAATTTTATTTAATAAATAAAAATTGCAATTTAGGTCTTAATATGGTTTTTGTTCTTATATCAAGCTTTGTTGGGATTCTAGTTACGCTTCTACTCGGTTTTTTCGCGACTAAGTATTTTAAGCCAAATCTGTTTTTGGTACTAGCTTTTTTTACGTTTAGTTATTTTTCTGTTGTTATTTCTTCTTTGCTTTTTAGCTTAAATATTACCTTTAATTTAATTTCATTACCGCTTCTTAACAGTATATCCTTGTTAGCGGGGCCCCTATTGTATTTTTATGCGAGGGGCCTTCAAAAGAACACGAATCAATTATACCTTCGTGATCTTTGGCATTTAATCCCTTCCATTTTAACATTCATTAATTATTGGCCGTTTTATCGCTTGTCTTTTGATGAAAAATGGGCCTATTTTGAGCGGGTACAAGATAATGCAGTACTTATTTTCCAAATGGATCATTATTGGTTTAATATGGAACAGGGCTTTATTTTTCGCTCCATTCATTCCCTCAGTTACATTCTGGTATGCATCGTAATTTATTTACGTTTAAAAAATCAGAATTATTTCGAAAGGGAAAAGCATTTTGTATCTGAAAGGTGGCTTAAATGGATGTTTGGTTTTCTTTTTTGCATATTCTTCTCTGCTGTATTGCACCGGATTTACTTGCTTTTACAACCTAATCGAATTTTATCCATCTCCGTATATATTAATTGGTTAAGCGTTCCTGCGGTATCTTTTGTGATATTTAATAGCAGTGTGATGTTTTTTCCTCGGGTGTTATTTGGCGATTATTTTTATGAAATAGATCAATTGAAAATCCCCAAAAAAGAACCTGTATTTAAAAAAATGGAATTTGAGGCCGGCTATTTTGATGAATTAAATGAAAAGTTTGAGGCCTATGCCTTATCCAACCCTTGTTTAAAATCAGGATTTACCTTGTCGGATATCTCGATGGCCTTGGGTGTTCCAACACATCAGATTTCTTTGTATTTTAAAAATTACCGGAGTGTTTCGTTTAACACATGGAAAAATGAGATGAGAATTAATCATTCCATCAAGTTAATTGAAAGTGGAGAAGCTAATAATTTAACCTTAGAATCCATCGCTTTATCCTGCGGATATCGTTCCCGAACTAATTTCATTGAGGCATTTAAGCTACAAACAGGCAAGCTTCCTTCCGCATTTCTCAGTTCTCTACAATAATTCCTTGTACTCATTAAGGAAAAATTTTAGTACTAGTCCGATTGGATTGTCCTGAATAATACCATTTTCATGGTCTTAAATCAGTGAAATCACACAATTTGTTCCGAAATTAGATTTAAGTACATCAAAATCGTGACATACCTCAGGTTTGTCTGTAGAGCTGCGTAATATTGCATTGTGTTTAAATAGAAATTGTAGGGAATAACTACATTGTGTTTAGTTCTAAATTATAATAAAAAGAAATGGTTGATTTTATTTCAGTTTTTGGGATTTTCATTTCAATCTTGCTTCTGGTTTTCCTGAAGCCTCACAACAAGTCCAATCTTTATTTAAGTGGCTTCTTTTTTTCGATGGGTTCTTTAGCTCTAATTCGAAATTCAATTCTCTACCTACAAAACGAGACAATTTTACAAATTTTTGTGCCAGGGCTAATGCCAGTTTTTATCACCTCTGCGCCCTTTTTATATTTATATATAAGAAGTTGTGTAAGTCCGGAGGGATTTCGCCCATTGAAGGGAATTGATTATTTACATTTTTTACCGAGTATCATTCTATTTATCAATTTCATTCCTCATTACATGCAGAATGATGCGCAAAAAACGATTTTCATTCAGAATTTATTAAGAGATCCATTGACCATTTTAGAAGTCAAAAGTTTAATTTATCCTTTAAAGTATAATTTCTTAATACGTCCCATAGCCGGTTTAATTTACCTCTATTTTACTTTCAAATTGTTGTTGGATGGAAAGTCGGTAGCCCATTTACTGAAAATAATCAAAACTGACACTTCCTATAAGTGGTACACTAGTTTAACGATATTAACTGGTGCGACGCATGTTTTGGTTTCCGCATTATCGCTCTTTTTTTGGAATACCAATTTTAATACGGAATTATTAGATACCTACAAGGCCTATATGGCTGTACCTGCTTTCGTAACCTTGTTATTGAATGTGTCTATTCTGTTTTTCCCAGCAGTCATTTATGGTATTTTTGTTGATGACTTAGAAGACGAACAGCAAGAATCCGTTTCACCCATGTATGCGACAAAATTTAAGGGCGGTGCGAATGTCGAAGTGGATTTTAAAGAAATCGCTGATCAATTAAATGAATATTTTCAAGGAAAATCCTATTTAAAGCCTGGATTTAACCTTTCAGTAATTACTAAAGAAACCCAAATACCTTACCACAAACTAACGAATTATTTTACGATGTATTTGGGGGTCAACTTCAATGATTGGAAAAATGACATTCGTATCGCCCATGCCGTGGATTTAATTGACAATGGTCGGGCAAAGAATTTAACTTTAGAGTCGATTGCCTATTCGTGTGGCTATTTATCGAGATCTAATTTTGTTAATGCCTTTCGGAAGAAAATGGGCATGACGCCTTCGGAATATGTTAAATCGATTCCTGAAATTTCATTAGTCACTTCAGCTGAATTTTAAGGATGTTTGATATCATCGTCATTTTTGGAATGTTTGTACCTGTGATTTTATTGCGGCATGCGAAGGATCACACGCGATCTAATGTGTATTTAGGCGCCTTTTTCTTGACCATGAGTATTTATCCCTTGTACAGGAGTGTCTTGGTCAATTTTACATCAGAATCTTTTTTGGTTTTATTTTTGCCGATTTTGATGCCTATTTTTATGTTGTCTGGCCCTTTGCTTTACTTATATGTGCGCAACAATCTTTCTGAAAGTAAGATCAGACTAACCTGGTGGCAATATGCCTTGCATTTTTCGCCGGCCATCATAAGTATTATTAATATGATGCCCTATTCCCTTGTTTCTTGGCAAGAACGGGAAGAGTTGATTCGCGGATTAATTAAAGACCCTAATAACATTTACCTTATTCCTTTTTTCTTTTTTCCGAATTCCTATTTATTCCTCATTCGGCCGATTACAGGTATTGTTTATATTTTGGTTAGTTTTTGGAATATTTACAAGGCCAAGCAAAAGAGTAAAGCATCGGGGATAGAATTAGTAGGTGTGAATTATAAGTGGTTGAATTTGATTTTAACGATCACCTTATTGAATTTCAGTTCCTTGGTTATCATGATTTTCGATTTCGTATTTTTCCATACGACTTTAGATAGCAATGTAATGACGATTGTTGTCGTAACTTTTCCAATGCTTTGTGTCGCGGCATTGAATGTTTCGATTTTATTTTTTCCTTCGGTTTTTTATGGAGTATTTAAAAGCGCAACTCGCAACGAGGAGGAAACAGATGTCGTCATGAATGATGAGAATATCATTATCGATGAAATTATCGATGAAGATGCTCGGAAATCATTTAAAGTCGTGGCAGATAAATTGGAAATCTATTTTCAAAGTAAGCCTTATTTACAACCCGGATTTAATTTGTCGACGATTACGAGTCAAACCGATTTACCTTACCACAAAATCACGAGTTACTTTTCAGTTTATTTGGGCGTCAATTTTAATGATTGGAAAAACAATGCCCGAGTGGATTATGCGGTGGATTTAATCAATAGTGGTCGGGCGAAAAACTTGACCTTAGAATCTATCGCTTCTAGTTGTGGATTTTTATCTCGGAGTAATTTCGTGAATGCATTTAAGAAAAAAATGAACATGACACCTTCGGAATATACGAGGACGTTACCTGATCAAGATTTAGTGGTCAATTTAAATTTTTAGTTTTATAGCAGATTGTTTTGGAATGTTTAAAAAGGAGTAATTCATCATTACTCCTTTTTTTTATGTCATGGGCCGCGGCTTCTTAGGTATTAATTTATTTGTTAGGGATTTTCCGCTTGATTATTTTTAGAAATCACAGATGATTTTTTTGTAAAAATGATAACTTGCTATTCGCTAAACCGATTAAGCATGAAAAGACTTTTCCTTGTGCCCATCCTATTGATGGCTTTAACTGCCTGCAACCTAAAAAAGGAATCCCTTAGTACCTATTTTACTTATTCAGATCCGATTGAAGCAGCTGGAGTAAAAATGATTTCGATTCAAACGCCCAAAGGGAAGTTTAAGGTTTGGACGAAGCGGTTTGGTACGAATCCTCGGATTAAAATTTTGTTGCTGCACGGTGGTCCTGCCATGACACATGAATACATGGAATGTTTTGAGACTTTTTTTCAGCGTGAGGGATTTGAGTTTTATGAATATGACCAATTGGGTTCCTATTATTCTGATCAACCAAATGATTCAACCTTATGGACGACTGAGCGCTTTGTAGAGGAAGTGGAGCAAGTTCGTCAGGCGATTGGGGCGGATTCAAGTAATTTTTATGTTCTTGGGAATTCCTGGGGTGGTATATTAGGCATGGAATATGCGTTAAAGTACCAAAGGCATATGAAAGGCTTGTTGGTCTCCAACATGGTCGCCAGCGCACCTGAATATGGAAAATATGCGGAAGAAGTATTGTCAAAGCAGATGAAACCTGAAATTTTATCGGAAATCCGTGCCATCGAGACGAAAAAGGATTTTACGAATCCTAGGTACATGGATTTGTTGATTCCAAATTTTTACCATGAACATATTTGTCGGCTCGC
>CANHCG010000044.1 GCA_947459055.1 Cytophagaceae bacterium
AAATGGCTATCCTTCGCGTAAAACCACCGATGATTTGATAGAAAACAAAGCGGAAATCGTGTCTAGATATCGATTAAATACGCTTACCTTACCATTTCAATAATTTATTGAATGGAATTTTCGTCAATTGCTAACCCATACTTATTTCTTATTTTCGCCGCGGCCACCGCAGCGATTTGGGCGGCAGGTATTCGATTAACGAAAGCGATCGACGTCATTACCATTCATTTTGACTTAGGAGAGGCATTTGGCGGCATGGTTTTTTTAGCCGTTGTCACCAACCTCCCCGAAATCGCCATTACCTTCATGGCCGCCAAACACCACGCCTACGACCTCGCTGTAAGCAATTTACTAGGCGGTGTGGCCATACAAACCGTGGTCTTAGTTCTTATCGACGTATTCGGTGTGGGCCGCTCGGCCCCCTTAACAAACAAAGGCCATTCGAGTATTTTGGTGTTGGAAGGCGTGGCGCTGATTCTTATTTTGACCTTAGTCCTCATGGCTAAAGAGTTTCCAAGTACCTTCATTTTTTTCCGCACTACGCCCTTTGAATGGCTTATTTTGTTCATTTGGTTAGGCTCCATTTTCGTGGTAGTAAAAAAATCCCGAAGTGCTAATGATGAAAAAAAACAAGCTCGAAAATTGGAAGAAATGAGGCATCCGAAAGCCCCTTTTCAAGGAGGTCCTTCCTTAGCGATTTGGACGCTTCTCGTCGGTGCCCTAATTACTTTATTCGCTGGTTATGTACTGGAAGTGGCTGGAGAGACAATCGTCTCTCGCTTTCATATGAGCAGTGCGCTGTTTGGAGGAACACTCCTCGCATTGTGCACCGCCCTGCCTGAAATATCCACGGGAATCGCCTCAGCAAAATTGCGTAATTACAACATGGCCGTGTCCGATATTTTCGGCGGCAACGCCTTTCTTCCAGTCCTATTTTTATTTGCTTCGCTCATCGGCGGAGATGCCATTATCCCAAATTTAAGCCCATCAGACTCCTATTTTACCGCTTTAGGCATATTTCTCACAGGAATTTACATCATCGGAATGGTGCTGCATTCAAAAAAGCAAATCCTCCGAATGGGCATCGATTCTTTCATCGTACTCCTGGTTTACCTCCTCGGACTCCTGGGGCTAGGATTTATCTCATAAACTTTTCAAAAACGCCAAACTAATTGGCACATTTTCCAGTTCATGCTCGCTTTCATCTTCGATAAAGCAATGTTCCACGCCGGCCTTTTTGCCTAATTTGATAATCTGTTTCCAATTCCCCTGACCTTGACCCACAGGCACGTCATTTTCCGCCGGTGTACCGCCCGTCAAATCTCCTTTTACTCCTTTTTTAAGGTCTTTAACGTGCATTAATTTCCAACGACCTGGGTATTTTTTCAACAGCTTCATCGGCATTTCCGCACCGCCGCCATGCATCGTCCACAAGACATCCATCTCAAAAGAAACATAGGCTGGATTGGTGTTTTGAATCATGTAATCCAACAAGGTCCCATCTCCAAAAGGCT
The DNA here is from genome assembly GCA_947459055.1 of Cytophagaceae bacterium. GTDB lineage: Bacteria > Bacteroidota > Bacteroidia > Cytophagales > Spirosomataceae > Aquirufa. The sequence continues at coordinate 1,515 of CANHCG010000044.1, forward strand.
GAAATTCAAAACCGTGGTCATGGTAACAAAGCGTAATACCATTTTCTTTTAAGACCTGGCCCGCCTTATTGAATACTTCCACCGCATTTTTTGCGTTGTCCAATGAAAACTCCCCGCGCTTGTGGGGAATCCAAGCACACATCACAAATTTGGAGCCTAAAATCTTCGCCTTCCGAACGACCTCCATAGGATCTTTCGCCAATTCCTGAAAATCGGCCCCCGTCGACGGAATCGAAATTCCACGCGCATCGCATTGCTTTTTAAATTCCTCTAAGGTCATTCCCTTGGCGCCACCACCTTCTAATTCGGTAATGCCCATCTCCTTGATGATATCAAGTGTTTTTTCGGCATTGACAGGGAAATGTTTGCGGAACGTATAGGCCTGAACGCCCAAAGGATAGGTATATATTTTTTGTGAAATGGCCCCAAATGAGACAAAAAGGGCAACAAAAAGAAGTAATTGTGACTTTAGTTTCATGCTAGAATAGGTTTATATTTGTGAAATTTACCGAAAAATTTTAGAAAATTGATGGAAAAAAATTATTTCGTTGGGGAATCTTATTCTAAAATCCACCAGCTCCAAACGGGAGAATATGAGGATTGCATCTTTCAAAAAGCGGAATTAGAAAGCCAAGATTTCACCGGATTTAAATTCGTGGATTGTGTGTTTGAAGATTCAAATCTCAGCCTTGCCAAGCTAAAAAACACCTCCTTCCAAAAAGTTCATTTTAAAAACTGCAAATTACAAGGCTTGCATTTCGAAAATTGCAATCCCTTTTTATTTGAAGTTTCGTTTGAAGCCTGTCAATTAAATCTAGCTTCCTTTTATAAAATTAAAACCAAAGGTACCCGATTTACCCATTGCAATCTCCGAGAAGTCGATTTTACAGAGGCCGATTTTACAATGGGCATTTTCGACTATTGTGATCTTCAAGGGGCTATATTTGATCAAAGCATAGTAGAAAAAGCAGATTTTCGTCTGGCTGAATCGTTTCAGCTAAACCCTTCGATCAACCGAATCAAAAAAGCAAAATTTGCTAGCAATAATCTACTCGGGCTGATTTCACATTTGGATATTCTGATCGACGAAGCCTAGCAACGAAAAAAAATGTAGATTTAAAAAAAATTAGTCCATTGGTTTATCTATTAAAATTCGTAGTTCGTTTAGCCTTGCGCATTTTTTGTCCGCAAATAATGATCCATGAAAAATGGTTATTAAATCCAAAAGGGCCTGTTTTATTGCTAGCGAACCATCCGGATTCCTTTTTAGATGCGGTCATCATCGGTGCTTCTTACCATCGAAAAATTCATTTTTTGGCCCGTGGAGATGTTTTCGAAAACCCAATATTTGGTTTTTTATTGCGCTCCATCGGCATGATTCCCATCTTTCGAGCTAGGGAAGGAAAACAACATTTGCATCGCAATCAAGATACTTTTCAAGAATCCGTGGATATCCTCTCCAAAGGGGGCGCCGTACTAATTTTCATCGAAGGTATTTGCTTGAATACGCATGAAATCCAACCTTTCAAAAAAGGAGCCGCCCGAATTTTAGCGCAAACGCAAGCCATGGGAGTATTTCCCTTGTTACATGTACTTGGAATCGGGTATAATGACTTTACCAAATTTGGGAAAAAAGTCATCCTTCACATCGCAGAACTAGAACAAAAAGAAGCGATTAGTTCCCCCAAAGATTTTATAGAATTCAATGAGCGGATTCGGTCTCAGATGGCCCAAATCCTTGAAGTCCCTATGGAAAAAACGCGTATTTTAAAAGGGATTTCATATGTCATTCACTGGCCTTTTTATTGGCCTATTCGCCAATTTGTCTTTCAAAAAACCAAAGGCACCGTATTTTATGATTCGGTCCTGTTCGCGGTACTCTTGTTTAGCTATCCTCTTTATTTGTTGGTATTAGGAGGATTGATGGCCTATTTTGACCTGCCGAAACCCGTCATTTATTTAAGCATGTCATGGCTGATTATTTCGGCGCGGTTGAGCCTGAAATAAGGTAAATGGGATTGTTTTTCGACTCCTGAATGATGCGTTTAGTAAAACCGATTGGGATTGGGAGAGGCTTTTGTTGGGACCCAACATACACAATCGGTAAGCCCAACGAATCTGACAACGCAAATAATCGCTTACTCGCTACTTTTTGATCTGGTTTTACCCAGGTAACGATATCATTTCTTTCATTATCCAAGGACCGAATGTAATAGTAATTCCAATCATCGAAATTGATAATGGCCCGCGGAATATCGTGGCGTTGGGTCCCCGCCGCAATCCGGGCATATCCTTCCCTAATCGCCTCATGGGGCTGCCCAAAAAATATATTTCCAATCAAAAAGACTGCATTAAGGCCTATAAACACTTTCCAAAGTCCTTTTCTAAAGGGTGGATAGGGCCCATCTGTCAAAAATCCTAGGAGCGGAATCCAAAGAAAAATCGCATGATGTCCGAACCGAACCTTTCCCAATGCCATAAAAACTATGGCCATGGTGAAAAAGGAAATTAAATATCGATTTCGCAGATATAATCGAGGGTTTTTGGCAAAAAAAACGAGGGCCGCCAACAGAAATGCCCATGCGAAAAAAGGCCGTAAACCGAATAGTTTTACCTGAAAAAAGGAAAAATAATCGACGTTTCTCAACAAATAAAAACTAAAATCAAATTGATGCAGCAGGATCCAAAACACCGTATTTCTGTCCTCGAAAATCCCTTGTAAAGGCTCTAATGAAAAATTTCCGTGGTAGCATTGTTTTAAAAAAGCGACCAACATTGGACCATCTCCACCACCTAAAAATTGAGATTCTGGCAAACAGCGTTGAGCCAATTCCACCGTATTGAAATCCACTGCGCAAATCTCATAGCGCATAAAAACCTGAATAAAAAGGAAGAATAGGCCGATGGATCCAATTAAAAAAAGGCTTGATTTTTGGCGAATTTGACTGAATCCCATGTGGGCAAAGGCAAAAACCAAAGCCGCAGGCCAGATATACAAAAAGAAAATTTTATCGTAAAAAGCGATGGCCCAAATGAGGGCTAGCAATCCGGCAAACAGTCCTTTTTTTAAATTGGATGGACTTAGGTACAGCTTTTCGATCCAAATTTTCGTCCATAAAAATACGAGAATCGCCACATTAACTGGCCCTCCATCGTGCATCACGCTTACATACAAAGGAAAAAAGAAAACCAAAAAAACTTTAGCGGAACGTGTTAGCTTGAAACTTCGAAAAAAACTCCAAAAAATAACATATATGCTTAAAATGCCATATCCTATTTTGGCCCAAAGCAACGGAAATAAAACATAAAAAGGATAAAATAACGCGGCTTGTAAATTCCCTGTATATGGAAAAGGAAAGGGGGTGGAAATGCCCCATGGACCTTTTTTGAGATAGGCTTCAAAGCCTTCACTAAAATGAGTCAAATAGAAATTCGGCTGCCCATAGGCCAAAGGATGGAAATTAATAAATTCATCCATGTGAACAGGTAAACCCACGCCGACAAGCACGGCAATAAGGCCGATGAGTAAAAAAAGAATTCCTTGAAAGGACTTTTGAGACATCATGCGATTTTATCTGCGATCGAACGGTCATTGGACAAGCGAGGAACCTTATTTTGGCCGCCTAATTTTCCTTGCGATTTCATGTAATCGATAAACGCATTTTTCCCCAAGGACCGAATGACCAAAGCTTGTAAGATTTTTCCGTCAATTAAATCCTTATAATACATGTTTTGTTTCTGCATCGACTCGTCTAAAACCAGCTTAAACGCGTTCAAATCATGCGGTAGCTTATCAAATTCCACTAGCCATTCGTGATAAGGCAATTCGCCCGTCGGCGGATTTACTTGGGGGGCCAAAGTAAACTCCACCACCTGCGCTTCCGGATGCGCATCCAAAGCCGCCCGCATTGCGCGTTCTACTTCTTCCGCAATCACATGTTCGCCAAAAGCTGAAATAAAGTGCTTAATCCGACCCGTCACCACAATCCTATACGGATTTAAAGACACAAATTTGACTGTATCGCCAATCGAATAGGCCCATAAACCTGCATTGGTGGTCATTAATAAAGCATAATTAACCCCGATTTCAACTTCCGCTAAGCACAGTCGTTTCGGTGCCGCAGAAAAATAGGTATCGGTAGGGACAAATTCGTAAAAAATACCTGCGTCTACTAGCAATAGCAAGCCTTCTTCCCCACTCGAATCCTGAAATGCAATAAATCCTTCTGAAGCAGGATAGGTTTCTACCACATCGATTGGCCGATCGATGGACTCCATGAGTTTTTGTCGGTAAGGCTCAAAATTCACCCCGCCGGTCACAAATACCTGGAAATCGGGAAATAACTCCCCGATTTTTTTACCTGTTAAGGTCTCCAATCGATCAAAATACATTTGAACCCAAGGCGGAATGCCTGAAATCAAACCCATGCGTTCTTGATGCGTTTCTTGGACAATGGCGCCCAATTTTTCTTCCCAATCCTCGATGCAATTAGTCGCGTAAGATGGCAATTGATTACTCCGTAAATAGCTAGGGACATGGTGATTCACGATGCCGGATAATCGGCCCGTCGGAATTCCTTTTGGCGAATCTAATTCCGGAGATCCGGAAAGAAAAATCAATTTTTGGTCTAAAAATGCTGAATTTCCACTGTGATAAACGTAATGCAATAAGGCATCTCGCGCGCCCTGAATATGAAAAGGCATCGATTCTTTGGAAATGGGAATGTATTTCGCTCCGGAGGTCGTGCCGGATGTTTTTGCAAAATAGGCGGGTTTTCCCGGCCATAATATATCGGCGCTTCCGAGAACCGTTTCTTCAATATAAGGCTTTAGGTCCTCATATTCTGAAATGGGCACCTGCGCCTTAAATTCTAAATAATTTCGAATTTTTTCAAAGGCAAAAGCTTGCCCAAAAATTGTTTTCTCTGCTTTTTTTAAATTGGAAGTAAGCCAAAATTCTTGTCGCTGAATGGCTTTTTGTTGCGCCTTTTGGTGCTTTTTGACAATGTGTTTGGCAAAGGGTTTGGCAAAGAAAGAACGAATGCCCATACGCGCTTATTTAAAGATTCCCTTGGGGTCTGGCATTTTTTCGGCCAACAAACTCCCGAAATTCAAATCCATTTGCAAGATATCCACAGACCGACAAGCATGGAAATATTCCCAAGCCTTTTCATATTTTTCTTGATAAAACGCCACTTGACTTCGTTTCATCCAAGCGTTTGCATTCTTAGGTTCGTCGGCCAAGGATTGTGCCAATTCCGCATCCGCTTCCGCCAATGTCCCACAATCCATCCCTTTTAAATAACAACTCAATAACACAACCGCATAATCCACGCGCATTAACGCTTGGGTAGGATCTGACATGAGGCCTTTGGTCAACAATTGTTTCGCAATCGGAAAATCCTGGCGCTGAAACGAAATCACCCCCAAGCCCCAAAAGGCATCAATATTCGCCGTATCCAATGCATTTACCAGATTAAACCGATAGGTGGCCGTATCTAATTTTCCAGTGGCGACAAATTCCCAAGCCCGCTCCGCAAAAAAGGTAGCGGCTTCCTTCCTTGAAGGAAAACTAGCATCGCAGCCCTCTAAAAAGCTAGTCAATTCTTTCTGATCTTTCGCTGGCAACGTTTTTCCGCCAAAAAACACTTGGTACTTTAATGGTTTTTGCGCGAACGACACCCAAGTCAAACTCACAAATAAAGTTAAAAGGACATATTTTTTCATAAGCACAAATCTATCGTTTCTTTTTGGATGATGGAGCACCTCCTCTATATTTTGCGTTTTTCCCCGGCCGATTATTCCGATCTGGGCCCTTCGGCACCGCATTCTTTTTTGCTTTAGCTGGATCCCTTTTCACTCCTTGTGCCACGGCCCCACTTCGTGTTATGCCATTTTTACCCAAGGTTTTTAATGCGGCTTTATTGCCATTCGCCCGGGCTTTAATCACCCATTTTTTCTCATGGAACGCACCTTTGAAATCTGGATCTTCGCGTTTTCGTTGTTCATCCACAGATCTCAACATATCCTGTTGCTCAAAAAACGGCGTATCTTCTATCAAAACGCCTTCGGGCAAAGGTTCAGGCGAAATTTTTTGTTGGATTATCTCTTCTATTTTATGCCAATGGTACATTTCGGCCAACGTGATAAAGGTAATCGATTCGCCTACCTGTTCCGCTCGACCCGTCCGACCTATCCGATGGACATAATCTTCATAAATTAAAGGCACATCAAAATTAATCACATGCGAGACCTTCGGAATATCAATGCCCCGAGAAGCCACATCGGTAGTAACTAAAACCCGGATTTTCCCCTCACGAAACTGTTGCATCGCATTAATCCGCGTATTCTGCCCCTTATTCGAATGAATTACCCGCACCTGGTCCACCGGCATCACATTCCGAATCAACTCTTGTTCGACCTGATTCACAATATCTTTACTCCGACAAAATATCATAACCCGCTCAAATTCAGGCTTTTGCAAAAAATAAGCTAATGCGTTAATTTTCGTTTGAACATTTTGAGCTTCGAATACAAACTGACTTACTTGGCTTGCTGGCGTCGCTTGGGGCGTCACTTCGATTTTATGAGGAAACTCCAAAAACTCATGGGATAAATTCTCGACTTTCTCTGGGAAGGTGGCTGAAAAAAGGCCGTTTTGACGTTTTTTATAGGGAATCTTTTCTAAAATCTGACGAATCTGTGGCATAAAACCCATATCCATCATTTTGTCGGCTTCATCGAGAATCAAGTATTTTAAATCCTTTACCCCGATGGCCTCTTTACGATATAATTCTAAAAATCGGCCGGGCGTCGAAACCAAAATATCCACACCGGCATCCAACGTTTGTATTTGGGTTTTAGGCCCTAAACCTCCATATAAAGCGAGAATACGAAGGTCGGTAAACTGAGCCAAGCCCTGCATCACTTCATGGATTTGCATGACCAATTCCCTTGTTGGAGCTAAAATTAGGGCCCTTGGGATCATTCCCTGGGCATATTTGCACCGCATTAAAATAGGCAAGGCGTAGGCCGCCGTTTTTCCGGTACCTGTTTGTGCGATGCCTAAGACATCATGCCCCTGCAAAAGCAAGGGAATAGCCTTCTCCTGAATGGGAGTCGGTAATTGATATCCTACAGCCTCGCAGGCGCGTTGCAACTGAGGATTCAATCCCAAACGTAAAAATTCACTCATCGGATTTTGCTTTGTCTTTGATTTACAAAGGTAGGGAAAATAATATTCTTACCTTTGAAACAAAATTTTGATCCCATTGAAGAAAATGAAGACGTGGCTTTTCCGGCTTTGGCTTTTAATATTACTCGCCTTTTTCGTGGGCAGCCTTTCTTCTTTATTTTTATGGGGATTGGACATGATTCAACAAATTCCTGCATTCCTATGGGCGCTACCTTTCGTCGCGCTCCTTTTATATGCCCTCGCTGATTTTGATTTCGCCAAAAAAGGAATGAATCATTTTTTAGGAAAATTAGATTCGGATCATGCTTCAAATTTCCCAAGCCATGGGCCGCTAGTTACGCTCTATGTATTAGGAAGTACCTGGATTAGCCAACTAGCAGGTGCATCGGTCGGTCGGGAAGGAACGGCCGTACTCATGGGCGCAAGCGTCGGCGAAGGCATCGCGGAAAAATGGAATGAACACAAAGGCATTTGGATTAGAATGGGAATGAGTGCGGGCTTCGCTTCGGTTTTCGGAACACCCTTAGCCGGATGTTTGTTTGCCTTGGAAATTGGGGTCGTAGGAAAAATTCATTTAAAGTCCATTTTACCTTGCCTCGGTACCGCATTTTTGGC
>CANHCG010000045.1 GCA_947459055.1 Cytophagaceae bacterium
GTAATTTCAAGCAAACGTTCGGTTCCAAATTTTTCCACACAAAAAGAAGCCATTGCAGAACCATAGACAATCGCCTTACGCATATTTTCAAACGATATGTCATCTGTTTTAGCCAGATAACCGATAAATCCACCTACAAACGTATCCCCTGCGCCAGTTGGGTCAAACACCTCTTCCAAAGGTAAAGCTGGACAATAAAACATATTCGATCCCTGGAACAACAAGGCTCCGTGTTCCCCCTTTTTAATAATTAAGGTTTTAGGTCCCATCTCCATAATTAATTTAGCTGCCGTGCGTAAGGAATAAGTTTCGGACAATTGACGCGCCTCCTCATCATTGATGCACAAAACATCCACCATTTTCAACACCTTTTTCAAATCCTCCATAGCCACGTTCATCCAAAAATTCATCGTATCCATGACGATCAATTTGGGACGTTTTTGAAGACCCTGAATCGCTTCGATTTGAACTTGGGGTGTTAAATTACCCAACATTAAATAGTCACAATCCTGATACGAAGCCGGAATCTCCGGCTTGAAATCCGCTAATACATTTAAGTCGGTCACCAAGGTATCCCGAGAATTCATATTGTTATGATATTTTCCCGCCCAAAAGAATGACTTTTCACCCGTCTTGATCTGAAGACCATCTAAATTCACGCCCTTGGATGATAAAGTATCCATATACGTTTGTGGAAAATCATCGCCGACAACGGCCACCACATTCACTTTTGGCAAAAAGAAAGCAGCCGAAAGTGCAATGTAAGTACATGATCCACCAATAATTTTATCCGTCTTGCCATACGGAGTTTCAAGGGCATCGAACGCTACGGTTCCAATAGATAATAAGCTCATTTTAAATTAGTTAACCTACTTTAGGACAACGACTAAAGGGGGTGTTTGGATTAAAAATATAACGATAAGTAATATACGTTTTGTCATTGGTTGCGCCTAATTGAGATACAAAGCGCATCATTTTGGGATTAAAGTCTCCGACCCAGTTCATGTCCATGGTCGTGTAGGGATAAAATGGATTTTCCCTGGCGGCTGTCCGGAAACGAAGCGCGATGGCGGATTCGACCCCTTTGCCTTGGTGCTCGGGAACGACCCCAAAAATCACACCACAGGTTCGGGTTAAGGCACCGCGCCATTTGAGTAATAAAAATTTAATCATACCCCAGGTGTTCAATTTCCCATTGAGGTGCTTTACAATTTGATTTAAATCGGGGATTACAATAAAAAATGCAACGGGATCACCTTGTTCTGAATAGGCAAACCATAGCAATTGTTCATCGATGATGGGTTTCATTTGCTTGACCAATTTCTGAGCTTGCTCAGAAGACATGGCTTTCACCCCAGGGAATTTAGCCCAAGCGGCATTAAAAATGAGTTTAAAATCTTCGGCATATTTGGCCAAATTCGACTTTTCAATATGTCTAAATTGATACGCCGGATTTTGAAAAATACGTTCAGCTTTTTCTTCGATAGCCTGTGTGACATTCGCACCTCGGATGGAGGAAACATAGACGTATTGTTGGAAATAATCCTTAAATCCGTAATCCTCAAAAAATGAAATGTAATAAGGTTTCGTCCAGGGCATTTTATAGGTGGGTTCGAATTCCCAACCTTTAACCATCAATCCCCAAAAGCTATCCCGCTCACCGAAATTAATCGGACCGTCCATCGCTTCTAAACCTCGAACGCTTAGCCATTCTTTGCAGGCATTAAATAAATAGGTGGCTGCATCAAAATCCTCAATGCACTCGAAAAAACCCATGCCTCCCACGGGCATTTCGTCCTTCTTTTGGGAAGATTGCATGTAAAAGGCGGCTACTCGGCCGATTACCTCGTCGGACTCGTTTAGTAAAACCCAACGAATCGCCTCGCCATTCGCAAAATGACCGTTTTTTTTCGGATCAAAAATAGCTTCGATATCATTGTTCAAAGGTCGAATCCAATTAGCATCCGTGGCATATAAAGCCACCGGAAATTCAAGAAACAATTTAATTAGACCCTTATCTTTCCCTACCTCTTTTAAAAACATACATGCAAAAACGATGGACCCACAAAGATACGTTTTTTTTCTAGGTACTAAATCAGAATAGACTTGGTGAATTAAAAGAATCGCAGTAATTTTAATTCTTTATTAAACCTTAGCGAAGGAAAGAAAGCATACCATGCAGCCCTTAAAAATATATAATACACTTAGTCGAGAAAAAGAAATTTTTAAGCCCTTGCATGCCCCTTTGGTAGGCTTATATGTTTGTGGCCCGACGGTGTATAATTTTGTTCATTTGGGCAACTTAAGAACCTTCACTTCATTTGATATTTTACATCGTTACTTACGCCATATTGGATATAAAGTTCGCTATGTACGTAATATTACGGATGTGGGCCATTTGGTGGGAGACGGAGATGAAGGAGAGGATAAAATTGGCAAGATGGCCAAATTGGAGAAGTTGGAACCCATGGAAATCGTACATCGATATACACAAGATTTTCATGAGGTATTGGCTACGTTTAATTTATTACCTCCGAGTATCGAACCGACAGCCACGGGTCATATTGTCGAACAAATAGAAACGACTAAAAACCTATTGGACAAAGGCCTCGCCTATGAATCGAATGGATCTATTTATTTCGATATTGAAGCATACAATAAACAAGGAGGCGATTATGGTAAATTATCAGGCCGAGTGCTGGATGATTTATTGACGGAAACTCGGGATTTGGACGGGGTGGGCGAAAAGCGAAGTCCTTTGGATTTTGCGTTGTGGAAAAAAGCTTCTCCGGAACATATTATGCGTTGGCCATCTCCCTGGGGCGATGGTTTTCCAGGCTGGCATTTAGAATGTACTTGTATGAGTCACAAGTATTTAGGTGATACCTTCGATATTCATGGCGGGGGGATGGATTTAAAATTCCCACATCATGAATGTGAAATTGCACAGGCCAAAGCAGCGTATGGGCAGGCCCCGGTACGCTATTGGATGCACACGAATATGTTGACCGTCAATGGTCAAAAAATGAGTAAATCCTTAGGCAATTCTTTCCTACCGAATGAATTAATTAGCGGTAATCACCCCTTGTTAGAACAGGCCTACAGTCCGATGACCGTTCGCTTTTTCATGTTGCAATCGCAATACCGAAGTACGCTTGACTTTTCCAATGACGCGCTCAAAGCTGCTCAAAAAGGCTATAAACGTATTGCGAATGGGATGCGGAATATTAAACGGATGCAATATCCGGTAGGAAGCGTGAGCCAACCAGACGAAAAGCAAAGAGCAGAAATTCAAGCGGCTATTCAAGGTTGTTACGATGGAATGAACGACGATTTGAATACTGCCGTAACAATTGCCCACTTATTTACGTTATTGAAGAAGATTAATCAATTGTATACGGGAAGCCTTTCGTTTGATCAATTGGGCGAGGAAACATTTAATTCCTTAAAATCAACGTATTTGACGATATTAGAAGAGGTTTTAGGTATTCGATTGGAATTACCCGAAAATTGGGAATCCTTAACCGAGGGCTTATTGAATTTATATAAAGGCTTTAAAGAAGCACGAAAATACGACAAAGTGGATGAGATTCGCGCGACCTTTAAATCCATGGGATTATTAATTAAGGACATGAAAGACTCCATTGATTGGGGATTTGAGGAATAAGCTATGTTTAGAAATTTAACACCCACCGTACGTAATTTAATTTTGGTTAATGTGGCCATGTTTATTGGCAGTGGCCTTTTTCCGAAAGAGTACCTTTCGCTTCATTATTTTCAGGCCAAAGATTTTCATGTATTTCAGTTCATTACCTACATGTTTATTCATGGAAGCTTTTTGCATTTACTAAGCAATATGTTTGGGCTTTATATGTTTGGATCTTTATTGGAACGCATTTGGGGAGCCCAACGATTTCTTTTCTTCTATTTTTTCTGTGGGATAGGTGCGGGTTTATTGTACATGGGGATTCAACATTTTATTGATTTGGCGGATATTCGTCGGGCGACCGAACTCGTTTTATCGAATCCAAATTCTTTCAACATGATGGATTACATGCAACATTACAGCGCCATTAGCCCTCCAGTGGATGGTGGTAATATTGAATGGGTGCGGGCGAATTATCAGGAATACATTGGTCGGCAAATCGTTGCCGGCGCCTCAGGTTCCATCTTCGGAATTATCATGGCTTTTGGGTATTTATTCCCTAATTCGGAATTATTTATTTTTCCTTTTCCCATCCCTATCAAGGCTAAATATTTGGTAAGCTTTTACGGTTTATATGAAATGTATCAAGGTATACAGCAACAATCAGGCGATAATGTCGCGCATTTTGCGCACATTGGCGGAATGATTTTCGCTGTCATATTATTGAAATTTTGGGGTACTAAACGGAATAATTTTTATTGAAATGCAAAGTATTTGGCAGGACATCCGATTGATTTTCAGCAGATCTAACCAAGGTTTGATGCGGATTATCGTGGCCAATATTGCTGTTTTCCTCGTCCTTATGACGACGAAAGTCATTCTTTTATTAGCGAATCAAGGTCCAATATTCGAGTCACTTTTAGAACATGTGACGCTTTCCTCCCAATCCAAAATTGTATTGATGGAACCCTGGACGGTCATCAGCTATTTTTTCGTCCATGTAGAGGTATTTCATTTGCTGTTCAATATGCTTTTTTTATATTGGTTTGGGTCCATCATTCAGGACTTTATCGGTACGCAGCGAATTGTAAACCTATATTTTTGGGGTGGTATCGCAGGGGCAATTGCCTATTTGTTAATGGTTAATAATTTTGCCTATTTCATTCAAAAAGGCCCCACTTTTTTGAACGGCGCATCTGCTAGTGTATTTGCCATCGTAGTTGCTGCCGCAACCATCAAACCGAGTTACCGCGTCCATCTCTTTTTATTTGGAGATGTTCAAATCAAATACATTTCGGCCTTTTACGTGATTTGGTCATTTATTGAGACGACTGGCTCTAATGCAGGAGGAAATATCGCCCACTTAGGCGGGGCATTGATGGGATTTATGTATGGCTATTTCCTCAATAAACCAGAGAAAAAACAGGTGTTTAAAAGAGAAGAAAAAGTCTTCTCTGTCGTCCATGTGGCGCAAAAGAAAGTGCAAGAATTAACCGCAGACCCCGAAAAAGAAGATGTGGTCGAAGAAGAATTGAATCAAATTTTAGATAAAATTTCAACATCTGGATACGATAGTTTATCCAAATATGAAAAAAGAAGATTGTTCAAGGCTAGTCAAAAAAATGACTAAGGCATGAAAACATTTATACCTTTGTTTAGTTTTTAAAAAACCACCCGAACGAATTAAACTTATTTATGCAATTTCCAGCAGGACCTTTATTGAGCAAAATTGAATCCCCCGCGGATTTGCGAAAGCTCGCTCCTGCGCAATTAACCCAAGTTTGTGAGGAATTGCGTCAATTTATCATCGATCATGTTTCGGTCAATGGTGGACATTTTGGGGCTTCATTGGGCGTTACTGAATTGACGGTTGCTTTACATTATGTCTTTAACACCCCAGAAGACCAATTGGTCTGGGACGTAGGGCATCAAGCCTATGGACATAAAATTTTAACGGGCCGTAGGGATGTTTTTCATACGAATCGGCTGTTAGGTGGAATCAGTGGTTTCCCAAAACGTTCGGAAAGCGAATATGATACCTTTGGCGTGGGCCACTCGTCCACGTCCATTTCGGCTGCACTAGGTATGGCGGTGGCTTCTCGCTATAAAAAAGAATTGCACAAACAGCACATTGCAGTGATAGGTGATGGTTCGATGACAGCGGGAATGGCTTTTGAGGCGATGAATCATGCGGGAGATATTCCGAATAACATGCTAATTATTTTAAATGATAATTGCATGGCGATCGACCCGAATGTGGGCGCCCTCAAAGAATATCTAACGGACATTACAACCTCTCATACCTACAATAAGGTGAAGGATGATGTATGGAATTTATTGGGTAAAATGTCAAAATTTGGGAAGTCCGCCCAAGAAATCGTTTCAAAAATCGAAAACGGCCTAAAAGCTACTTTATTAAATCAAAGCAATTTATTTGAGTCATTAAATTTACGCTATTTTGGCCCGATTGACGGCCACGATGTGGGTTATTTGACTACCGTTTTAAATGATTTAAAGGATATTCCGGGTCCTAAAATTTTGCATTGTATTACCACCAAAGGGAAAGGGTATTCTTTAGCCGAAAAAGATCAAACTTTATGGCATGCGCCAGGAAAATTCGATAAAATCACGGGGGAAATCCATAAAACGACTTATGACAATCCGCAGCCGCCAAAATACCAAGAAGTATTTGGCCATAGTTTATTAGAATTAGCCGAGCAAAATCCAAAAATCATGGGAATTACTCCCGCGATGCCATCGGGCTCCTCGATGAACATCATGATGCGGGCCATGCCGGATCGAGCTTTCGATGTAGGAATTGCAGAACAACATGCGGTCACTTTCTCCGCAGGATTGGCTACGCAGGGCCTGACTGTTTTTTGTAATATTTATAGTTCCTTCATGCAACGAGGCTATGACCAAGTCATCCATGATGTATGTCTTCAAAAAATTCCAGTCATTTTTTGTTTGGACCGAGCAGGATTGGCAGGGGCGGATGGTCCAACGCACCATGGAGCCTATGATATAGCCTTCATGCGTTGCATTCCAAATATGATTGTGGCCGCGCCAAGAAACGAACAAGAATTACGCAACATGATGTATACCGCTTCGTTAGATACCTTCAAGGACTTCCAACAAGCCATGACCATTCGCTATCCAAGAGGTCAGGGAGTGATGCCCGCTTGGCGTACAAATTTTGAAAAAATCGAAATTGGGACCGGAATTGAACTGATTTCAGGGACTGATGTGGCTATTTTAACCATTGGTCATATCGGAAATGAGGCGATTGAGGCGGTGGAAGAAGCGAATAAAAAAGGGGTCCAACCGGCACTTTTTGACATGCGATTCGTAAAGCCATTGGACGAAAATCTATTGCATCATATATTTGCTAACTTCAAAACACTCATCACCGTAGAAGACGGAGCGATTCAAGGGGGATTTGGATCTGCCATTGTCGAATTCATGGTCGACCATCATTATTCAGCTAAAGTAATTCGCTTAGGCATTCCCGATCAAATCATTGAACATGGTGAACAAAAAGAGCTCTATGAACAATGTGGGATTGATTCTAAATCCATTTTAAATAAAATTTTGGCCCAATATCCTGCCAAAGCGAAGGTCCTTAAGTCAATTTCATAGAATACTATTCGAATTGTACTTTTTTAAGAAATAATCCCTACCTTTGCACCTTAAAATTTACGAGCCTACATTTTTATGCAAAGCATTCGCAACATTGCCATTATTGCCCACGTTGACCACGGTAAAACGACCCTCGTTGACAAAATCATCCATGCCTCAAAAATTTTCAGAGAGAATCAGGAGTTTGGAGATTTGATTCTTGACAACAACGATTTAGAAAGAGAAAGAGGGATTACGATTACGTCTAAAAACGTATCTGTTCGGTATAATGGTGTAAAAATCAATATTATCGATACTCCGGGTCACGCCGACTTTGGCGGTGAGGTAGAACGTGTTTTACGTATGGCGGATGGGGTTATTTTGTTGGTGGATGCTTTTGAAGGCCCGATGCCACAAACTCGTTTCGTGTTGTCAAAGGCAATCGCATTAGGTTTGAAACCAATCGTAATTGTAAATAAAGTAGATAAAGAAAACTGTCGGCCAGATGAGGTACACGAGCAAGTTTTTGATTTGATGTTCAACTTAGAGGCAACGGAAGATCAATTAGATTTCCCGTGCATCTATGGTTCTTCAAAGCAAGGTTGGATGAGTACCGACTGGAAAACACCGACTGATAACATCATCCCATTATTGGATGCGATTATCGAGCATATTCCAGCTTCTAAGGTTCAGGAGGGTACGCCACAAATGCAGATTACTTCATTAGACTATTCTTCGTTCGTCGGTCGTATTGCAATTGGACGTTTAGAGCGAGGAACATTGACTGAAGGGATGCAAATTGCCCTATGTAAATCAGATGGTTCAACGAAGAAAATGCGGATCAAAGAACTTCAGGTTTTTGAAGGGCTAGGAAAAGTAAAAGTAGATAAAGTAGAGTGTGGCGAGATTTGTGCCATTACAGGGATTGAAGATTTCGAAATTGGTGACACCGTTGCTGATGCAGAGAATCCTGAAGCATTAGCGCGTATCGCGATCGATGAGCCTACGATGAACATGTTGTTCACGATTAATAACTCGCCATTTTTTGGCAAAGAGGGTAAATTAGTAACTTCTCGTCACATCCGTGATCGTCTATTCAAAGAGACAGAGAAAAATTTGGCCTTGAAGGTACTTACTACGGAAAGCGAAGATAAATTTTTGGTTTTTGGCCGTGGTATTCTTCACTTGTCGGTTTTAATCGAAACGATGCGTCGGGAAGGTTATGAATTACAAGTGGGTCAGCCTCAAGTTATCTTCAAAGAAGGTGAAAACGGAGAGCGCTTAGAGCCCGTAGAATCATTAGTAGTAGACGTTCCAGCTGAGGTGGCTGGTAAAGTAATCGAATTGGCGACGCAAGGAAAAGGTGAGTTGTTG
Organism: Cytophagaceae bacterium; assembly: GCA_947459055.1. GTDB lineage: Bacteria > Bacteroidota > Bacteroidia > Cytophagales > Spirosomataceae > Aquirufa. The sequence goes on from CANHCG010000045.1 coordinate 8,639, forward strand.
ATCATGGAACCTAAAGGCGATTTGCAACACTTAGAATTCAACATTCCATCGCGTGGATTGATTGGTTTACGTTCTAAGGTATTAACCGCCACATTTGGCGAGGCTATTATGGCCCACCGTTTCATCGCTTATGAGCCATTCAAAGGGCCTATTCCAGGCCGTATCAATGGATCATTGATCTCAATGAATACAGGTCCTGCCATTCCATATGCCATCGATAAGTTACAAGATAGAGGGGTATTCTTCATCGATCCAGGTGAAGAAGTTTACACAGGGATGGTTGTCGGTGAGCACAATCGCCAAAATGATATTGAAGTCAACCTCCAGGCTGCCAAGCAATTAACAAATATGCGTGCATCGGGTACAGATACGAACACGAAGATTGCTCCAAAGCTAAACTTCTCTTTAGAGGAGTGTATGGAATTTATCCAAAAGGATGAATACTTAGAAATCACGCCAAAATCACTTCGTA
>CANHCG010000046.1 GCA_947459055.1 Cytophagaceae bacterium
ATAAATGAGTGGAATGGCTATTATCGCTTTGATCGGACGGAAAAGGAAACGGGCTTATCCGCGATGGCGCCGGGTATGAGTTTGAAGGATTTGCATGGGCCGGTGTATGTGTCGACGGGTCAGGAAATTGCCTTTGCGGGTAAGGCGGGTCAATCCTTGGCTATTCCGTTGACTCTTTCGATGCTAACAGATGGCGTAGGATTTTCAAAGAATTTAACTTTGAGTTTGGAGTTTACAGGTCAGAATGCCTTGGGTCAAAAGAAGGCATGGTGGTCGAAGAAAATGCCATTACCATGGACGCCTTGGTCGGTGAAGGCCTTGGATTCGCTTAAGATTGTTTTGCCACAGGATAAATCATTGAATACCCTAGTGATGCGGGTGGAAGATGCGACGGGTCAGGTGCTGCATACGAATTTTGTGAATGTGATTGTGGAGGAGGGAAGTGTTCAGCCGTCTGATTCGAAGCAGTTGCTCGTGTCTTTGCCTGTTGCATCGGTGTCAAAATCAGAATGGTCGAAAAAACAATGGACGGGTGTTTTGGGGAATAAAATGAATGGGGCAGGAGCTGGGTATTTTGAATATGCGTTTCCGTGGCCTTCGTTGGCTGCCACGGAGGTGGATCAAGTGAGCTTTTTTGTGGAGGCGAGTTCGAAGCCGATGCTAGGGAAGGATCAAGTAAATGCGAAGATTGCAAATAGCGATTATATGTTGGGCAAAGGAACGTTTGATCCTAGTAAAAATGTAAATGCTTACCCGCAAACGGATTTGAAAATGAATCCATCAGTGATTGAAATTTCGGCGAATGGGGCACATGCTTCGACGGTCGATTTAGTCGATGACCCTGCAGATCATCAAGGGGTTTTGTCTTGGTTTTACCAGGCACAAAATCATAAGTTGGACGAACCAGGCACCTATGGATATTGGGTACAAACATCGGTTCCGCGCTCAGCAATCGAAGAGGCCTCAAAGACTGGAGTAATGCGAATTCGGTTAACAGTTCCATCAGGTTACCCGAACGGATTATCACTTTATGGGGATCATTCTGGTCGATTCATTGCTAATCCAAGTATCCTAATTCAGCGAAAGTAGAATATCAGAAACTTGAATTTTTTATCCCTTACCTTTGCCAAACCGGCTAGGATTGGCAAAGGTAAAGAGGGTTAATTGACTTTCCAGTTTTTCACATGAATGAGCTCCGGTTTCTTGTTGCCCGTTTGGGTAAACCTGGTGTTTGTGAGCTGAATATCCGTTGCTTCGATGACCCGGTAACTTTGTTTGGCTTCGATGTCCAAATTCGATAATTGGATATGGTGAATCGGCATTTCTGGTAAACCACGAATCAATAAGCCCGTTTCAGCACCTTTCGCAACCACCCGATCCACAAAAATATTTTTAAACTGCGGCGTTCCCTCATCTACTGGCATGGCTTGAATCACTGGCGTGGCATCGCCGTTGCCATACGTCGCCACCGGATCCTTTCCCTGATAGTACATATCAAACAAAATCGCCTCCCCCGCAATATTTTTCATCGAAATATCCTGAATAAATACATTCTCCACCACACCCCCACGACCACGCGCCGTCTTGAACCGCAATCCCACATCCGTGCCTAAAAATTGACAATTCGATACAAATAAATCATGTACACCACCCGACATCTCACTGCCCACAACCACACCCCCATGTCCATGGAAAACCACACAATTCTCAATCATAATATGCGCCGACGGCCGACCACGTTTCCGCCCCTCCGCATCCTTTCCCGATTTCAAACAAATTCCATCATCCCCAACATCAAAACGAGAATTTTTGACCGACACATATTCGCAAGACTCAATGTCAATCCCATCTCCATTTTGCGCAAACCACGGGTTTTTAACCGAAATATTCTCCACAGTCAAATGCTTACAAAGCAAAGGATGAATGTTCCAAGCAGGCGAGTTTTGAAAAGTCACCCCTTCCAATAAAATCTGCTCGCATTCCCGCAAGGAAATCATATTCGGCCGCAAAAATTCTTTAATTTCCTCCGCTTTCGCCTCAGTAAAACCTGCCGCCACGACCCCTGGTTGATCTAATTTTGAACCTTTTAGCGCTCGCTCTGTCGGGTACCACGTCTCTTTTTTGTCATCCAAAACCCCACCCGAACGAACCAATTTCTCCCATTCACCCGCCGTTAATTTTCCTTTCTTCACCGGTCGCCAAGCCTCACCCGCCCCATCAATAATCCCCGAACCGGTAATCGCAATATTTCGTTCCCCTTTGGCAGAAATAGGTGATTGCGCCCGAATGGCTTCCACACCTTCCCAACTCGTTCTCACCAATGGATATTGCGCCGCATCCGAACTGAATTGCAATACCGCCCCCGGATCCAAATGCAGATTAATATTCGATCGCAACGTTATCGCCCCCGTCACAAAAAATCCAGACGGAATCCGCACCACACCACCCCCTTGTTTGGCGGCCATGTCAATCGCCTGCTGGATGGCCGTGGTATTCAACGTTTTCGCCGAGGAAACCGCCCCATACGAAACAATATTAAACGTGTCTTTTTTGAAAGCTGTACCCGCTACATTGGGCAATTCAAATTCGTATTTCTGCGCGAAAATCGATTTTTTTAGAAAACTGCGCAAATGTTCATTGGACGCAAAAATAGCCGCCGCCACCATATCCGAAATTTTCATGGCTCCAAACGGTGAGAAATGCGTATCATCCGCCACCCCTCTCATAAACTTCTTAAAAATACCCACCGGATAATGCAGGAACATTTTCTTCGCACCCTCCGGCCCCTCAGAACTAATGTATTTTTTACTTTCCTTTTCGATGTCGATCAACAACACCTTCTCCCGAATCGCCACCTCGCGCACGACAGCGGGATAATCGGCATGTTGGTCCACAAACACACCCGTCGAATCGAATTTTCTGCGCTGGGTCGGTGTCAATAATATCGGTATCCCTCCTTTCGAACGAGTCTCCGCCACATAGCGCGTTAAATTTTCTCTAAAATCTGTTTGTGCGGCCGCATAACGAGATGTATCAGAGGCTTTGGCATCATTATGACCAAATTGAATGAGAACGTAGTCTCCCTTTTTGATTTGTTGGAATACTTTTTTCCAGCGCCCCTCCGTCCGAAAACTTTTCGTACTTCGCCCATTGTACGCATGATTTTGCACCTCCACCGCATCATTAAATAAATGCGAAAAAGGCATCCCCCATCCCGTCTCCGGAAAATCAGCCTGTAATTTATCCGCCATCGTCGAATCCCCAATCAAAAAGACACGCAGGGGTTCTTTGGCACTAAAACTAAAGAGGAAAAAAGCTATACTAGCTAGGAGGAATATACGATTTTTCATACGATGCATTTATTCCTAAAGGCGGACTCGATCTATTTTTACCTATTGATCGCCACGCTTCCTAGAATTGTTTGAATAATTTGTAAGGTCGTGATATTATCCGCCTCCGCTTCATAGGTTAAAAGTATACGATGATTCAGCACATCTGGCGTCATTTCCTTGATATCTTCCGGAAGCACATAATCACGGCCTTCTAAATAGGCCATCACCTTCGCCGCTAAATTTAAATGAATACTCGCCCGAGGAGATGCCCCAAATTGAATGTAATCGGCCTCCTTCGTTAAGCCATATTCCGCCGGATTCCGCGTCGCGAAAATCAATTCAATGATATATTTTTCCAAGGTCTCCGAAATCGTTATTTTATTGATTTCCTTCCGAATCTGCTGGATATCCGACAAGGTCAAAATGGCCTTTGGTTCATACTGAAAGTCCATATTCGACATCTTGCGCATGACCTCCAACTCCTGCTCCTTATCTAAGTAATTCAAGAAAACTTTCATCATAAAGCGGTCCACCTGCGCCTCCGGCAACGGAAACGTACCCTCCTGTTCCACAGGATTTTGTGTTGCCAAAACCAAAAAAGGCTTATCCAAGGGATAAGTTGTATCGCCAATCGTCACTTGCTTCTCCGCCATAGCCTCCAATAAAGCCGATTGCACCTTTGCAGGCGCCCGATTAATCTCATCCGCCAAAATAATCTGCGCAAAAATCGGGCCCTTCTTTACCTCAAATTCATTCTTCAATGGATTGTAAATCATCGTCCCCACCAAATCCGCCGGTAATAAATCCGGCGTAAACTGAATCCGCTGAAAATGCAAATCCAAAATTTTAGCCAAGGTATTAATTGTCAGCGTTTTGGCTAAGCCAGGAACCCCTTCCAACAACACATGTCCACCCGTAAATAAACCTACCAACAGACGATTAATCAATCGTTCTTGACCGACAACCACCTTGCCCATTTCACCAACGGCCAATTTAATCTTGTCTCTTAAATCCATTTGAGCCATGTTATTGTAATTTTTTGTAACGTATCCGCTTCGGCGTCACATCATTTCCTAATCGCTTCTTCCGAGCCTCCTCATATTCCGAATAATTACCCTCAAAATAGGTCACCTGCGAATCTCCCTCAAAGGCCAAAATATGCGTGGCAATCCGATCTAGGAACCAACGGTCGTGAGAAATCACCACCGCACATCCCGCAAAACTCTCCAATCCCTCCTCCAAAGCCCGCAAGGTATTCACATCCAAATCATTCGTCGGCTCATCCAGCAATAACACGTTCGCCCCTTCCTTCAACATCATCGCCAAATGCACCCGATTCCGTTCTCCACCCGACAAATTCCCAATCTTCTTCTCCTGATCCGCACCATTAAAATTAAACTTACTGACATATGCCCGCGCATTCGATTGCTTCCCGCCCAACATCACCCAGTCATTTCCATCCGAAATCGTCTCAAAAACCGATTTTTCAGCCATTAATTGATTATGCTCCTGATCCACATAGGCCAATTTCACCGTTTCTCCCACCTCGAAACTTCCTGAATCCGGGCTCAATTGCCCCGTAATCAATTTAAACATCGTCGTTTTACCCGCGCCATTCGGCCCAATAATCCCCACAATCCCCGCAGGCGGCAACGAAAAACTCACATTTTCATACAACAATTTGTCCCCAAAGGATTTTGAAACCCCTTGAACCTCAATTACCTTATTCCCCAAACGTGGTCCCGCCGGGATAAAAAGCTCCAACTTATCTTCTTTTTGCCTATTCTCCTCAGACAACAACTTCTCATAAGCCCCGATTCTCGCCTTAGATTTCGCTTGTCTTGCCTTCGGCGCCATGCGAACCCATTCTAATTCGCGTTGCAACGTTTTTTGTCGGCGCGATTCCGTCTTCTCCTCCTGCGCTAATCGGTTTTGTTTTTGTTCCAACCAAGACGAATAATTCCCCTTCCATGGTATCCCCTCGCCACGATCCAATTCCAAAATCCAGCCGGCTACATTATCCAAGAAATACCGGTCGTGGGTCACAGCGATGACCGTTCCTTTGTATTGACGTAAATGTTGCTCTAACCAATCCACAGATTCGGCATCCAGGTGGTTAGTCGGTTCATCCAACAACAACACATCCGGCTCCTGCAACAACAAGCGACACAAGGCCACCCGGCGCTTTTCACCCCCTGATAAAGTGCTGATTTTCGCATCTGCATCTGGACAACGTAAGGCATCCATCGCTTTTTCCAGCCGCGTATCTAATTCCCAAGCATTGAAATGATCCAATTTCTCTTGAACCTCACCCTGCCGACTTAGTAACTTATCAAAATCCGCATCCGGATCCGCAAAAGCCTCATTGATCTCATCGAATTCTTTCAACAAGTTTTTAATCTCCACCACCGCTTCTTCCACAACCTCAAGGACCGTTTTGTTTGGGTCCAATTGAGGCTCTTGTTCCAACATCCCCACCGAATAGCCCGGCGACCACACCACATCCCCCGTAAAGGATTTATCCATGCCAGCGATAATGCGCAAAAGGGTCGATTTTCCCGAACCATTCAAGCCCAATACCCCGATCTTCGCCCCGTAAAAAAAGGATAAATAAATATTTTTTATAATCGTTTTCTGTGGCGGAATGACCTTGGACACTCGCTCCATCGAAAAGATAATCGTCTCATTACTCATATTTTAGCTGTATTTTTTTGATAGAACCTGCAAAGAATGTGAATTTTGTCTAAAAATCTTAATTAATTCAAAGAATTTTAAATAAATTAGTCCTCCGAATGAAACGGAAATAAAAATTATTACTTTTTGAGCCATAGCCTTGCTTGAAGCTCTTTGAAAGAAGAAAAATGAAATCTGCCACACACAATGAATTTGGATTTTGCCAGGACGGCAAAGTTTACATCAACGCCTATTTAAATTTCCCACAGCGCGAAATTGGATTTGTCCGTAACACCGAAGAAGAGGCCTTAACCTATTTCGTCAATCGCTTTGATTTAGCGAAAAGGAAAGTAGACCAACTATCCAGCGAGGTCGAAACAGTTCAAAACAAAGGTTCATTCCTAACCAAAGTAGTTCAAATGAAAGCCTATTTGGCCGAATTTGATGGACTAGGAGATTTTATTCCCTTGTTCGACGAACTGGACCGCATGGAAAAATACCTGCGGGATTTGATTCAAAACAATCAAATCAAGAACCTAGAAATCAAACGCGCACTCATTCAAGACGCAAAAAATATTTCTACCGAAGAAGACATCTCCAAAGCCACCGACGAATTGATGGAAATCAAATCGAAATGGGTAAAAACGGGTCCGGTCGATAAGCAATTTCAAGAGGAATTAAGTCAAGAATTCCAAGTGGTATTGGACGACTTTTTCCTTCGTCGGCGCTCGTTCTTCGAAGAAAAAAATCGACAAATCGACGAGAAAATTCTTACACTTCAAGGATTCATCGATTCTGTACACCAATTACGGAAAGCGGAAGATTTAGACGCCTCCGTTATTCGCGTAAAAGAATTACAAAAAGAATGGAAAACCGTTCTTGGCCTACCTCCGAAAAAGCAATCAATGCTTTGGAAGAATTTCAAAAAGGCTAATGACATGTTTTTTGAAAAATACAACCGCGTTAAAGGCATCGAATACAAGCCGAGAGTTGATCCTCGTGTTCAGGAATTAACGGCAATGACGGGTGAATTGGAATTGAAGTTGAGCGACCAAGTAAACATGTCCGCCACTGCTGATCTCGCTAAAGCCTATCTCGTGAAGTGGAAAGAAGTAAGTGCACAGGTAAAAACGATTGATCGCTCGATGGCCGAACGCTTCCGAAATGCCTGCGACAAGATTTTTGAAATGAATTATTTGTTGCGCGTCATTTCTTATCGCCACGCCAACCTGAACGAAAAACCACGCATCGAACAATTGAAAATCATGATTAATCAAATGGATTACATGACTAAAAAAGAACGCGGCGAATTGGAAGATTTTATCGCACAATCCGAACGCGATGGCCAAATGGAAGAAAAACTCATCCAAAGCAAAATCAACACGCAAAAGCGTAAAATTAGCATGAAAGAAATGCTTTTAGTCGGATTTAAAACCGAACTAGATGCGATTTTAAACAGCTAAAAGGTCTAGTTCAACCGCTAGCCCTTTCAAATCTAAGCCGTCAAAGGTACCTGAGGACATCATTAACCAATTGGTGTCCTCTTTTTTATTTGCCAGCATTTCTGACTTTAATGCCTCAGAATCACGTAAAACAATCAAATTTGGATGTTTGAAATAATCCTGAACGACTGATTCTTCGATGCGGTCCATGCGCTTAATGGCCCTCGCATGTTCACTTAAATAAACAATGGCCTTATCTGCCTTGGCCAATGTCCCCTCATATTGGGGCAAGAATGCCGGATTTAAGCTACTAAAGGTATGTAATTCCAAACAAGCGATTAATTGGCGTTCTGGAAATTGCGATTTTAAGGCCCGCGTCGTTGCCTCCACTTTCGATGGGGCATGAGCAAAATCCTTGTAGAGTAAAGAGTTATCGTTTTGTCCAACTAACTCGAGGCGTTTGGCGGCACCTTTAAAACTACGAATGGCTTCATAAAATTCAGTAGATGAAAGGCCAATTTTCTCACAAATCAAGCGTGCCCCATTTAAATTTTTCAAGGTGTGCTCTCCAAAAACCAAAATCTCATAATCTTTCCCATCCAAGCCCTTTAACCAGGTTTTTCCATTTTTAATGTAGGAAGGATGCGCTTCATAACCCTCTTTATCGCAATGTTCCGGGCAGGCCTCGCTTAAGGCTTCAAGGGTTGCGTCGCTTTGGTCGAAGAACAAATGACCGGCTTTCGGCATTTGACGAATTAATTTTGAAAAGGATTCCGTGTAGGATTCAAACGTAGGATAAACGTTAATATGGTCCCATGCGATGCCGGAAATGAGGGCAATGTGGGGTTGGTATAATAAAAATTTCGCTTGTCGGTCGATGGGCGATGCCAAATACTCATCTCCCTCAATGATGATAATAGGTGCGTCGGAAAGCGAAGCCATCAAGTCGAAGCCCTCGATGCGGGCGCCCACTAAATAATCGAATTTCCGCCCTATACTTTTTAATACGTGTAAAATCATCGACGTGATGCTGGTTTTTCCATGGCTTCCGGCGATGACGATGCGTTGTTTGTTTTTACTTTCCTCGTATAAAAAGGAAGGATAGGATTCGATTTTGATGCCTAAAGCTTGAGCTTGCAATAATTCAGGGTTATCTGCTCGCGCATGCATTCCGACAATCACAGCGTCTAAATCGCTCGTAATTTTCTCGGGAAACCAGCCGAATTGTTCGGGTAAAATTCCATGCTGGGCCAATAGGCTTTTGGAAGGTTCATAAATTTCATCGTCTGAGCCGGTGATTTGGTATCCTTTAGCTAAAAGCGCCAAAGCTAAATTATGCATCGCTGCGCCTCCTATTGCGATAAAATGAATTTTTGGCATATTATATTCAATCAAATTTTTGCAAAGTACATACTTTTATTGCAGTTTTGCACGTTTTTCCACAAACTCAAAGGTTTAGAAATGAAAAATTACATCGATCTAATTGATCAAACCATCGAATTCCCAACTCGGGAGTTTAATATCAATGAGAACAATGAATTGTTGTTTAATAATGTGCCCTTGATGGAAATCATTAAGCAATA
>CANHCG010000047.1 GCA_947459055.1 Cytophagaceae bacterium
CGATATGCGAACTAGACATGCACACGGGTACTAATAAATTCCCGCATTGCGATTCCTTTGGTAAAATGGACCCATAGGCGATTGAATAAGGCTTATCTGGTTTCACACCGATGTCGCCCTCGTTTTGTACGAATCCGTTTGCTTGCACAAACCGCTGTGCATTGTGAGCATCGAGGGAGTAAGAGCCCATACCGACCGGTTGGGGTACCTGTGTTTTCCCCAAAGCATCTGCTTCTTTCATAATAAATTCTCCCTTCATGCGGCGGGCTTCGCGAATGTAAAGTTGGTAAGGCCATCCGCCATTTGCCTTAAACTCATCCTTCGCCAAACCCCATTCCTTCATACGCGACTGTACATCGCTTGGAACACGCGGGTCATTTTGCAGGAAATACATAAGGCCCATTTGGTAATCCTTGTGTGCTTGATTGAGTTCCGCTCTGCGCGCATAGGAGGCCGTCGGGTAATCATAATTTTTCCCAATAAAGTCCGTGCTAAATGGCCCGTGGTTATTTGTATCTGTTTTACGGTTCGGGAGTAGGTCAAATTTATCGAAGGTTTCGCGCCAACCACTCGCAAAAACACGGGCATACAGCGTATATCGGGCTGGATCATAATTTGCCGGTTTCTCGAAAGGAATCCGATTAGCTGGGTGGTCGCTGAGGCACATGCGGTAGCAATAAGCCTGGATTTTATTGTCACCGGAGCCATTCGGGCCAGGAATCTCGGGGGATACTTCGAGCAAAAGACCGCTGCTCGGGTCGCCTTCGATGCGGTAGGGACTGATGGGTTTTTTGAAATAATGTCCATGTTGGAAAACCCCCACCTGAACCCCGTTCCATTGTTCGCCGTAGACGGAATTCGCTTCTCGACCTACATGAAAATCCACGCCGGCCAAAGCCATCAAATCGCCTTCATAAGTGGCATCAATGAACATGCTACCGATATAGGTTTTACCTGAAATTGTCCGAATGGATTGGATGGTATTATTCTTTTTTTGGATGCCTTTGGCGCTGCGATCGAGCCATTCGTTGCGGTGTACGATCAATGTAAATTCTTTCACATAATCCTCAAATACCTGCTCTGCGGCATGGGGCTCAAAAAGCCACATGGTTCGCATGGCACCGTCCATGGCGACAGTTCCCTGGCCTTTGTTGCCAAAGCTAGATTTGGCTTGCCAATTCCAGTTTTTGTCCACTTGGTAATGATCATAGATTCGTCGGTAGAAATCCCGTGCCAAACCCCCAATCACCTCTTTATTTCCCGTATCGGTAAAGCCCAATCCGCCGGAGGTCAAGCCTCCCAAATGGGTTTCGGGACAAAGGACAATCACAGATTTTCCCATTTTTTTTACTTGAACCGCCGCAATGATGGCGGAGGCGTTGCCCCCGTAAATGATGACATCGGCTCGGTAAGTTTGGGCTTGGGTGATGAAACCCAACAAACATAAAATCAGAATTTTTCTCATCAGACTTTAAAGATTAATTTTTTACGATCAAATAGGACCAAAATGATTCCCCAAATAAACAAATAAACCAAAGCGCCCGCCAAAGAAGCAAGGTAAGGGTCCTTAAAAAATACTTGGATTCCCTGAACATTCAGCCAGGCAATGAGTCCCTTGTCTTCGATTTTGATCATGTTTAGCGCTCTGGGAATAATTCCCGAAAAGAAGAAAACCAACATAGGATTAGCGCCAAATAATTGAAACAGCTTAATCCCCTTTCGCCCGTCCCTTACCTCTATCCAATAATAAAAGCCCGCCAAAAAAAGCATCGCAAATCCCCCAGCCAGAAGAACATATGAGCTGGTCCATAGGGATTTATTGATTGGAAAAACAGGGCTCCACACAATACCAATAATTAAAAATAGCCCGCCCAATATGGCGACTTTTTTTAATTCTTTGGCTCCTCCGGACCAAAGCATTTGGCCTACCAATACCCCAAGAATCCCCGTCCCCAAAGCCGGCAAGGTGCTTAAAACGCCTTCAGGGTCCCATGTTTTAGACGTAATCCATAAATGTCCCGGTAAGAGGTAATTATCCAGCCATGCAGCCAAATTCGTCCCCACCTCCACATTCGCTGGTCCCACTCCAGGTACGGGAACAAGCGCCATTAGGCCCCAATAAGCCAATAAAATCAACCCAAATATGCCCCACAACACACGGGAAGAACAAGACAAATACAAGAAAGAAGTGCCGGCATAAACCAAAGCGATGCGTTGAAGTACCCCTGGAATCCGAACGGTGGCGAAGGCCTCCATGCCACTGAAACATAAAAAAAGACTGAAAATCAACAGCCCCAGCGCTACGTAAAATTGCTTTTTTAGCGGGTAATTCCCCACCAAAAGAGCGAAGATCAGCGCAGTATAAACTAAGCGGATGGCCAACAAAGGCGCGCCCTCCCAATCCCCCACATGGATTTTAGAAAAGAACGACAAGGAAAGGCCCAATAAAAAAATACGCATGGTCCTAGTAGCGATTTTCATGCTATTGCAATCCTTCGTTGGATTAGCTAAAACCACTGAAACGCCCACGATGAAAAGGAAAAAGGGGAAAACTAAATCCGTCGGGGTCCAGCCGTGCCAGGCCGCATGTTCCAGCGGCGCATAAATATGTCCCCAATCCCCGGGATTATTTACTAGCGTCATCATCATGACAGTTAATCCACGAAATACATCCACTGATAGGATTCGTGTATTCCCCTTCATCTTATTGAGCCAAGAAATTTTCTAGTAAAATACCCAAAACCAATTCATGAGAACCCAAGGAAGTTCGAGAAAGTCCCATCGAATGGACTTCATAGGAATAGGTGACATTTACCCGTTCACTGATTTGTGCGCCAATCAGAGCCGCGACAGCCTCCTGGTGCCGATAAGAAATCCCTCCCCAAAGTGCGTTCGAATAGGTCGCCTTCAAATTGGCCTCATAACTAAAGGTCGCATTTTTCATGTATTTTACGAGAATGGAAGGGGAGATATCCCAATAATCATTTAGGCGTTTTTGAAAACCGGCAGCAAGCAACATATTCGGAACGGTTGCCCCTAACCACATGGTGCGAATGGTATCTTTATCGGTAATATTCGTTCGCAAAAGGCTATAATTGTCCATAATTAATTGGTTCACCGCCACTCCGATGTGATAGTCACGCGTGTAATACATGCCCCCGACGTTAATCATAGGTTGCGAGCCCAACAATTTTCCACTGATGATATTCGGGTCGTTTTGATCCTTCACATCCAGTCCCCCTAAATTTAAAATGCGCTGATGCAGGCCGATTGTCGTCCCAACCGAGAATTTGCGTTCGCCTCCCAACGCTAAATGATAGGCATAGGTACCCCCGATGGAAATATTGGTTAATGGTCCAAATTGATCCCCTAAAATCTGAATCCCAAGCCCTTGATGTGGAGCAGGTCGGATGGTATTAGGCCGAATTTTAGTTGATTCATAGGGCCTTTGGATTGTTTTTGACCTATTTAATCGGTAGCCGGTAGACGTCAGATCCGATTTGTCTAAGGCCATGTGGCCTGTCATGTAAAAACTGCTGATGGAAGAATTGAGGCCGGTCCATTGTTGGCGAAACCCTGTTTTCACCTCCCCATGGTCTTCGAAACCGGCAAAGGCCGGATTGTAAAGATACTTGTTCGACATGTATTGGGTGAACTGGGACGTTTGTTGGGCCCTACCTAACCATGAACAAAAAATAAAAATTATGAGAATTAAATATCGCATCCGCAGGGTTTGGAACCGTAAAAATCGTTTAAATATATTTAATTTCGTCAGAACTTTTTGGAAAAAAGCAGGGTTTTATCAATTATGCACGTACAAAGTTATCCAATTAACGAAATTCCATCCTTCTCAAAACTGCTCATTCAGTATTTGGCAGGGGATTCTTCTTTAAAATCCTTCTATGGACAGGCGCCGAAACTTGCATCCTTTGCTGAGCAAATTAACCTGAAAAAATCATTTAGTCAATCCAACAGACAAGTTCTTGTGGAAGTCCTAAAGGACCAATACCAGGCCATTGGCGAAGTAAGTAATATAGCCACCTTAGCTAACGAAAAAACCTTTACCGTCACCACTGGACACCAGTTAAACCTGTTCACGGGACCGCTTTATGTGATATATAAATTAGTTTCAACCATTAATTTGGCCCGAAAACTACAAGAAACCTATCCTGAATTTCACTTCGTGCCTGTCTATTGGATGGCCACAGAAGATCACGATTGGGACGAAATCAATCATTTTCATTGGTACGGAAAAAAATACCAGTGGGATACGGATCAAAAAGGCGCTGTGGGCCGGTTTGCCTTGGAAGGGATGCGGGGCTTTTTGTCCCAATTACCTGATTCCGTGGAGGTATTTGAAAAAGCCTATACCGAAGGAAAAACACTTGCTCAAGCAGTGCAAATGTATGTTCACTCGCTCTTCGGCGCAGACGGATTGCTATGTTTGGATGCGGATGATGCGCGATTAAAGCAGGTTTTTGTTCCCGTGATGGAAGCGGATTTATTTGATCATAAACACCAGGCGCTCGTCGAAGAGAAAAATACGCTTCTCGAAACCCTCGGCTATAAAGCCCAAATTCATGCCCGGGAAATTAATCTCTTTTACATGACAGATGGGCTTCGCGAGCGGATTGAAAAAAAAGGAGAAGCCTACCACGTGGTAAATCAATCGCACACATGGCATGAGGAAGCACTACGTGATGAAATATTAAATCACCCGGAACGTTTTAGCCCGAATGTGGTCTTAAGGCCGCTTTATCAAGAATGCATTTTGCCGAATCTGGCCTATTTAGGAGGTCCGGCAGAAGTGGTTTATTGGTTACAATTAAAAGGGATTTTTGATACGCATTCGGTGCCATTCCCGATTTTGCTGCCGAGAAATTTTGGTTTGGTTATCACGGCGGCCCAACAAGCCCGCATCGAAAAATTAGGCATCGTATCATCTGATTTATTTGCCGATGAATTTACTATGCGTCAAAAATTTGTTGCACAACACAGTCCTCATGCCTTAGATTTAGTCGCGGAGCGGGCGCGTTTGTCACCGATTTTTGAGGACATGATTCAAAAAGCGCGCGCCGTGGATGTAACCTTGGAGGCTTCGGCGAAGGCAGAACAGCATCGTTGGGAACAAGGATTATCTAAACTCGAGAAAAAAATTAAGAAAGCGGAAGAGCGGAATCAGTCGATTGGCGTACAACAATTGTTGGGCCTACGAGCCGCCTTATTCCCCGAGGGCCATTGGCAAGAGCGGCATGAGAATTTTTTATCCTTTTATTTGAGCCATCCTTCGTTTATTGAGGATTTAAAAGCCAACTTTGACCCCTTGTTATTTCACATGTATGTGATGCAATTGGACTAAAAATGGCAGAAAAATTAAATCCCAACGCTTTTTTAGACGCGGCGCAAACTTATCCGATCTTGGATGTCCGTTCACCGAGTGAATATGTGCGGGCTCATATTCCAGGGGCAATTTCCCTACCTATTTTTGATGACACGGAACGTGCTGCGGTGGGAACCTGCTACAAGCAACAGGGAAAAGACCAAGCCATCGAATTAGGGCTCGAATTTGTGGGTCCCAAACTGGCGAATTGGGTAAAACAAGTTAAAAAATTAGCGGTGGAGGGAACGGTTTTAGTGCATTGTTGGCGAGGCGGCATGCGTTCTTCGAGCATGGCTTGGTTGTTTGAAACAGCGGGTTTGCGCGTAAAATTGTTAGTCGGGGGATACAAGGCCTACCGAAATTATGTTTTAGAAATTTTAGAACAGCCTATTCCAATTCGGGTCTTAGGGGGGAAAACGGGGAGTGGGAAAACGGAGATTTTGTTGGAAATGAAAAATCGCGGCTTTCAAGTGGTGGATTTAGAGGGCTTAGCCCATCATCGGGGTTCAGCCTTTGGGCATTTGGGATTAGCGCCACAGCCGACGAGCGAGCATTTTGAAAATACCTTAGTCCATGAATTAATTGGAATGGATTTTTCAAAAGAGATTTGGATGGAGGATGAAAGTCGGCACATCGGAAAAGTCTTTATGGGCGCGCCATTTTATGAGCAATTGCGCAAAGCCCCGATTTTATTTTTAGACATTGAGGCGGAGCATCGCTTACCCCATTTGGTCGAGGTATATGCAAACTACCCCAAAGAAATGCTTGCGCAGGCCCTGGAAAAAATTAAAAAACGAATGGGCGGCCAACATTTTCAAGAGGCCGTGATTGCCCTCGAAAACAACGATTTTAGTTTGGTGGCAGATCTTACGCTACACTATTACGATAAAGCCTATTTACACGGATTGGAACAAAGGAAAGAGGCGTCCATCCGGAAATTGGTATTAAAAACCCTGGATACGAAATCTCAAACGGATGCGGTAATTCAAGAATTGTCTATTAATTTTATAGAGAAATAAATAATGCCTATGCTTCCTGAATCATTTTTGGCTGAACTTTTACAAAAACACCAAACGAGTCGGTCATTTCCGGCCACTTCGGAGATTAAAAAGCTTTTTACCAAAATCGTTCTAACGCTTTTCCCGGAGCAAACTCGAATCCATATCAAATCCCAAGAAGAATTAAGGGCGGTGTGGGAGAGTGTAGAAAATGGCTTAGAAAGTATGTTGCACGCCATGAAAGCGGATTTAAAGGAGAGTCCTCAGGCGCTTTCGGCGGCATTTATGAAAAAAATACCGGCGATTTATGAGGTGCTTCTGACAGATGTGGAAGCGATGGTGAATGGAGATCCGGCGGCAACCACCGACTATGAGGTCATCCGGACCTATCCAGGCTTTTATGCCTTGGCTTTTTACCGATTAGCCCATGGATTACATGAACTAGATATCCCTTTGATTCCCCGAATTTTAACAGAATATGCGCATTCCAAAACCGGAATCGACATCCATCCTGGAGCGCAAATCGGAAATTATTTCTTCATGGATCACGGAACTGGGATTGTAATTGGTGAAACTTGTGTAATTGGTGAACATGTGAAAATATATCAAGGCGTAACGCTGGGGGCGCTATCCGTAGATAAAAAAATGGCTTCGACGAAGCGCCACCCGACCATCGAGAATTATGTCGTGATTTATTCTGGCGCCACGATTTTAGGAGGAGAAACGGTGGTAGGCGAGCATTCGGTGATTGGGGGAAACGTTTGGTTGACCCATAGCGTCGCCTCAAACACCAAAATTTACCATCAAGCAAATTCCAAATTGATTCAAGAATAACATGCATGCGCTTTTAGACTTAATCGGCAATACCCCCCTCGTGGAAATCAAACGCTTACATGCGAACCCGAAGGTAAAAATTTACGGAAAATTAGAGGGGAATAATCCGGGGGGCTCGGTCAAGGACCGCGCAGCTAAATACATGATTCAAGGGGCCATCGAGCGTGGGGACATTCAAGCGGGTACGAAACTTATCGAAGCCACTTCCGGAAATACGGGAATCGCACTGGCGATGATTGCGCGCTTATATGGTATCGAAATCGAATTAGCGATGCCTTCGAATTCGACGCGCGAACGGGTATTAACGATGGAAGCATTTGGGGCAAAGGTTACGTTGACAGAAAGCATTGAATCCGCGCGGGATTATGCGGTTGAAAAAGCCAGCGGCGGCGAATATTTCTTACTAAATCAATTCGAAAATCCGGATAATTACCTCGCCCACTACAATACGACAGGTCCTGAAATCTATCGCGACACGTTAGGGGGCATTACCCATTTTGTCAGTTCGATGGGCACGACCGGAACGATTATGGGCACGTCCATGTATTTAAAGGAACAAAATCCAGGGATTCAAATTGTGGGTTGCCAACCGACCGAAGGCTCCAAAATTCCCGGCATTCGGCGCTGGCCCATCGAATACCGCCCTAAAATTTACCAACCCGAACGTGTCGATCGCATTCTCGATATTTCCGAAACAGAAGCCACTGAAATGACGCGAACCTTAGCAAAAGTCGAAGGTATTTTTGCTGGAATGAGTAGTGGAGGTGGGGTAACGGCTAGTTTACGTTTAGCAGAAGAATTAGAAGAAGGGCTCATCGTTTGTATCCTCTGCGACCGCGGGGATCGCTATTTGTCAAGCGGCTTATTTGGGGAGTAAAACACCCATTAATTTATAATGAGTAGGTTTTGTCCAAGTCATTTGTTGGCTCCCCTCCATGTAATAAGTCTCTACATGCCCTTCTGAAAAGTTCATAAACAGTTTTTTTTGCGTCTCAAAAAGTAGGTTTTTTTGCCCTACCTCGATTTCCACTTTTACCGGCCGCTCTTCCGCATCGATGTGAAGCACAAATTTTTTAACGGGTAAGTTTTCGCCAGGTTTCAAGGAGTACCAAATCATCCCCGGTTCAGAAAAATGATCATATGCCGTTTGGTAAGCTTGCTTATTCAAATCCGCCTCCAAAAACAAGGCCCATTCTTTTTTCCAATCGACCTCTTTCAGAATCAGATCTTCCTTTTCTCCATCTAAAATAACTGTTTTTTGAAGGCGATGCTGGCCTTTTGTCACCTGAGCAATTTCAGCCATTAAATAGCTTTCCCAAGAATAATATACGTTTTTTTGCTTCACAACTTCCTCCGTTCCACAGCCAAAAAGCAAGGCAGCAAAAATCAATAGACAAAAAACAAGGCGCAAGGGGGCAACATTCATGGACCCAAAGGTAAACATATTCAAGAACGAATAAAAAGACCTTGGAATTTATCCTTCCAAGGTCCCCCTGCATTAGGTGCTTATCATCTCTTCCAGGGGAATACTCAATACCTGGGTGAGATTGACAAGTTTTTGCACATTGGGATAGTGCTTGCCAGATTCCCAATAATTATAGGCACTTTGGCTAACACCTACGGCGCTGGCCACTTCTCGCTGCGTTAATTGTTTGGACTGCCGCGATTTAATCAAGAGAACGGAAAAATTTAACTTGGTTTTCATGGACTGGAGGGTTTTTAGTGGTTAAAGCATGAGGGAAATATTTAGAAATGTTACCAAATAAGCAAACAATCC